>NZ_JAUSPQ010000005.1 GCF_030655665.1 Methanocorpusculum sp.
TGCACGGTGTCCCATAATAAGGACAATGTCCTCATCAGTGACGCTGCGAATCTTTTCGAGCTTTACGTTCGGGTTCATCTGGTTGCGACGAATTTCCGCAACTTTGGAGGTTCCCGGACCATACTGTGGTTTGTATGCCATAGTTTTGTTCACCTAGTTTGTAGATTTAATAATTCTGAGTACTTCATGAATGACATCTGACATTGCCACACGACTTGGAGTCTGTCCCCGGGTGATACCGGTAACAAGTCCCATTACGGTGCCTTTGGTCCGAACGTCATCTGGTTTTGGCATGACGTACGCGGTCTTTACTCCGGCCTTTGCGAGATCCTCATAATCAACAGGAGCCTGACAGACAATAACTGCATTAACGTTGCATTCCTGCAGGATCTTTCTTGATTTGTGGACCACGTGAGACCGTATGTTTCCGTGGTGAAGAACCGCCACTTTGTGGCGTTCTATCTGTTCTATCTCGCGATCGAGAATTCCGAAATTTGAGCCGAGTGATACCCCGCCGATATCCGCATCAGGTGGAACACCGCTGCCTGCGTTCAGCACCAAGGTACTTACGCTGTATTCGATCCCCTGCTGCCGTAGTGCTGACGTAATATCGCAGACAGGTTTAGTAATATGTCTCCGACCGGGAGACATGCCCACGATTATGACATCAGGATTTTTACATTCAGAGATGGTTCCCCTCTGGGCAAGAGATCCCCCCTTACCCATACCCATACTCTGTCTGCAGTCGACGAGTTGTGTTACACGACCAAGCGGCATTATTATTTAGTTCCCTGAAGGATGATAGGGCGCTGTTTGCTTTTTGGATCGCTCATTCCAAGAATTCGTTTATCATCGACAATGCCGTATTTGGCATAGTCGGTGGTCGTCATATTCGACCGCATGTAGGTACCCTCGGTAATCCCATACGGGAATTTATCAGCGAAGACCTCATCGCATGCCGCCTTGACAAGCGGAATCACAGAAGCATCGTCCAATTCAAGAAGAATTGCACCGACCTGAACGTGGAGAAGATAATCTTCGCCGCAGACCTTTATGATACGCCGATGTGTGTTATCATTGATCTCACCTCTGGCAGGACCGTAAGGTACGATAGCCGGAAGGTTTGGACCATTCAGCACAAGTCGGCGTATCCCATCTATTGTGTAGATTTTATCGAGAAGAATCTCAGTGGTCTCCGGATTCAGGAATCTTGTGGGGACGATTCTTAGTTGTGGGTATGTTGTTTCTGTCATTCTATTTCCTTTCCGCCTAAGCGGAAATCAGTACAGGCTTAAACTGTTTTTGCAATTGCCTGGAGTGGGCGGGCGAACTCGTCAATCTGACCGAAGGTATCACCGTAAACTTTTGCGGTTCCTTCTGGAGAGAACATCTGAGTGCCTGCATCAAGTGCACATGCTGCAACGATACAAGGCATACCAACACCTGCTGCGTGACGGGTAACGACGTGGTTTCCGTTGAAGATACCAGGTCCTCCACCACCGTAGATGGAGTGGCTGAAGAAGGAGAAACCGACTGCAACACCCATTGTTCTTCCGAAGTCAGATCCCGGAAGTCCGGTTTCGTGTTCAATAAGATCGTTGAAGTACAGTAAGGTTGATGATACTGCCTGAGCGAAACGTCCGGCACCACAGTTGACCATGGTTGCTGCAAGAGTTCCGGCAGAGGTGTAAGCGTTCCAGAGCATCGGATCTTTGGTCTCGTAGGGTTTGAAGTATCCACCCTTTGCGGCTGCGCCCTGTTTGATGACTTTGTCTTCAATTGCACGCTCGACTAAGGACTGAACAACAGTACCGACGGTACCTGTCTGACCATTTGCTTTTACAAGGTCGTAGACAAGGTTGTTGGCGTTCAGACCCTGGTAGGCGAGCAGTAAAAGCTGTGCACGCTCGAACGGACCGATTGCACTGCCCATTTCGAACTCTCCTGCCTGTTCAAATACTGCAGTGAGTGCTGCACCCTGCATTGCATTCTTGTGCGTGATCATAACAGACTGGTTTGCCGGAATGTTACGAAGTGCGTATCCAAGGGATTCGTTGTTCTGCGGGATGGACATGATCATGGAGCAAGCTCCGCCTGTCATATCCATAGTGACTGGGTAGGTACCAAATGCTGCTGCCTTGACAGTGTTTGCGTTGAACATGTCAACGTTGAACTGCTCGACAACCGCATAGGTCGTTGCTGCTGCTACAGAGGTCAGTGCTGCATCGTAAGTTGCTGCCGCTGTAATACGTGAGGACGGAACCTTAACTAATAAAAGTTTTCCGCCGTTGTAACGTTTGACCTCGGTGTCGTCGCCTGCTTCAACCGAAACGTACTCTTTGATTTTTGCTTCGATAGCGTCGATGTTTCCAACGATATCAAGGTTAAGTTCACGACCAAGGATCTGCTGGTGCTTACCGATCTTACCGGTTTTTAATGCATCCTGCATTCCGCCAAGGTTGACTGCAACAGTTCTCTTGGTATCGTCGATGATTTTCTTGATTGCCGGGTTAACCAGCGGGCTGATCCTTTCGAGTGCGACATTGCTCTTTAAGAGTTTGCCGTTGTCATCGTAAAGGTCAATTACATCTTTGTATTTTGCCATAATTTTTCCTCGTTTGTTAAAGGTGATTCGTTTGGCTGTTTTACCGTTACTTTTCCTGAAAATTGCTGCTTGTTGCTGATAGAATCACTGATGGTTAGTGACGGTTACTTTTTCACGTCCACGGCCGGGTTTTTGCAAACCAAGTGGCCAGGCAGATATGCATAGCTATCACATCCGCCCCCTCTCGGGACATTTACACTGTATCTTTGTGTCGGGATATAAGTATTATCTTTAGAAGAGAGAAGGAGAGCCATATTGTCTATTACCATTATTCAAACGATTTTTGGCATTCTGGATAGAGTAATTGGGTATTTCCCCTGATTGCCACAATTTGAATGCGTTATAAATAACATTTGTAATACTTTATTTGCTTATAAAATATGCTGCGTGTTACTTTGGCATGCGCCCTTGTATTTTTCAAAAATGAACATTCCGTCTGATAGCGCCAGACGATTTTTTTATTCCCCGCATCCTATCATACTAGTACAATGATAAGGTTTGCAGTAATTGGACACAAAGCGGTTACAACGCCGGATTTCTCTCTAAATGATATGCCGGGAGGAGCAGGACGAATGGACGTTTTATGCAGATGCATCAACGCCTCATTTTTTCTGAGTCACGACCTCCGGCGAAACACCGAATGTTTTCTTATCCTGAAAGGAGGAGAACAGGCAGATCCTGCGAATACGATCACACTCCGGTTCTCCGGAGATAAAATCAAATCCCTCAACCCCGACGAACGAAGTGCCGGTGCACTGATCAAAAAAGCACTCGTTACTATACCAGAGGAAGAATACCAAAGAGCAGCTCCGGGAATATCCATCAGAAAAAACGGCCTTTCCAAACTGCTCGAGGAACACCGGTTTGCAGTTCTTGATGAAAACGGAGAGGATATTCGAACAGCAGAAATCCTGCCAGAAAATTTCATATTAAGCGACCACCAGAACTTCACTGAAGAAGAGATGGAACTTATCAAAGACCTGCCAAAATACTCAGTCGGCCCCCGCATCCTCCATGCAGATCACACGATCACCGTAATCCTAAACGAGTTCGACCGTCGAGGAGAGCAAGCCTAAATGGTTTCCCATCCAATAATAATGCATCAAATGCTTGAACTCGTCAACACCATATTAGAGTACGGCGATATCTGTGATCACTGCCTTGGACGGTTGTTCGCAAAAAAATCATTCGGACTCACCAACGAAGAACGGGGACGTTCACTGAGAATAGCCCATGCTCTCGCATATAATATCCCCTACAAACCATACGAAAAAGGAACCTGCTGGGTCTGTAACGACTTATTCGATACCATTCCCTACTGGGCAGAAAAAGCAGCAGCTACCATACAAGGCATCGAACACGGAACATTCGTGATAGGCACCCGTGTCCCCCCGATGATGGCAGAATCAGAAGAGATGCTCTGGTCAGATCTTTCTCTCGAAAATCCTGAACCCCTGAAATCCGAGATGAACCGTGAAGTGGGAAAAGCAGTTTCTGCTCTTACCGGCAAACACGGTAATCCAAAAAATCCCGAAGTCACCATCGTCCTGAATATCGCAGATGACTGTGTTGAAATCCAAATCGCCTCCATATACTTCTACGGCAGATATCTGAAATATGAACGCGGGATCCCGCAAACTCACTGGGATTGCCGCGCATGCAAAGGAAGAGGCTGTGAAATTTGCAACTTTACTGGCAAACAATACCCCACATCAGTGGAAGAACTCATTGCAGAAGTCCCAAAACAGATTTTCGCTAGTGACTGCGGGGTTCTTCACGGAGCAGGAAGAGAAGATATTGATGCCGTGATGATCGGGACCGGAAGACCCTTCGTAATGGAGATGCAGAACCCGAAAAAGCGGACATATGATTTAAAAGAGCTTGAAAAAGCGATTAATGCATCTGCCAACCCTCGTGTAGGGGTTGTCCTGGAAAGCTGGTCTGACAAAAAGACCGTGGAAATGCTTAAATCAAACAAAGGGCATAAGACATACAGGATTCTAGTCTCAATAGATGACCGTATCTCTCTGGAAACTGTTCAGAATGCTGTATCCATGCTCAAAGGAGCCTGGATCGACCAGCGCACGCCTGAACGGGTCTCGCACCGACGTGCAGATCTCATTCGAAAGAGACAGGTCATTGACATAGGAGTTCTTGGTGTGGAGGATGGTCTTTACCGGCTCGAAGTGCTTGGTGAAGGCGGCCTCTACATCAAAGAGCTCGTATCAGGAGACGGGGGCAGAACGACTCCCAGTCTTGCTGAAATCCTCGCCGTACCCGCCAAAGTCGTCGAATTAGACGTGGTGCAGGTCGACGGATTACCAAATATTGGAGATGAGTAAACATGGCAAAGCACAATGGAATTAAAAAGCGAACAAGATATAAGTTACAGAAAACCCTGCGTACCCGCGGTATGCCCAATGTGACCAAGGTCATTCAGAACTTCGAAGAAGGACAGAAAGTTCACCTTGTCTTAGACTCAAGCGTTCAGAAAGGACAGCCCCACCCGAGATTCCACGGTAAGACCGGAACAATCGTCGGCAAGAGAGGCAGAGCCTGGCTCCTTGAGATCAAAGACGGCAATGCAACGAAGACAGTCATTGCACGACCACAGCACCTCACGGCGCAGAAATATAATTAACCCCCAAATACTTATTTTACATTTATCAGGAGTCTCGCATGAAAGTAAAGAAAGTTATCAGTGAAGATATGATGACCCTTCCAGAGCTGCGCGAAGAGCTTATAGCGATCCGCGAAAAACGTTCCGGTGGAGAAATGGGTGACGATCCCGCCCGAAGCATATCATACGAACTGCGTAAGAGTATTGACCATGCAGACATTCTCAGTAAATCCAGTGTTGAAACGGCAAAGTCCATCCTTTCTGACCTTGTATCCATGGAGAAAACAAAGCCGGAGATTGCCTGCAGGATAGTAAACATCATGCCGCAGAGCCGCGATGAGATCCGGGCAATCTACGCTAAAGAGCGGTTTACTCTTCTCCCCGAAGACTTAGATCAGATTCTTGACACTCTGCATAAATACGAGTGAGTGGTAGATATGCCGCCAAAGACTGAGAGGACCGATAAAAAGGAAGTCGAAGCTATCGTGCTGGATTATCTCCAATGGGGATATGCAAGCGACAGACGTCCTTTGAATCAGCGGGAATCGATTATTCTCGCAGTAGGCACTGACCAGTTCAAACTCCTCGAACTTATCGCAAAGAAAGATGTTGCGATCAATCTGCACGATAAAGTCTACATCGGCGAAGATGAGAGGAAACATGTCGAGCGGGTAAAACGCCGTTTGTCCTACGACGAACTGACCCCGACCGCAAAAGGCGAGCTTGAGCCGGTAGTTGAGAAAATTATTTCCAAGTCTGAACAACGGTTCGTGGAGTTTTACAACACTGCGGTTCCGATCAGTCTCAAGATGCACATGTTAAACCTCCTTCCGGGATTCGGCAAAAAAACACTGATCGACACCCTGGAAGAAAGACACAAAAAACCGTTTGAAAGCTTCGAGGATATCCGTAACCGGGTGAAAACACTCCAGAAACCGGAGAAGTTTATCCGTGAGAGGATCATGCTTGAACTCGAGAATCCGGAAGAGAAATATCATCTCTTTACCTCTAAATAATCTTTTTTTATGAAAGCGCCAAAGGATCAGCATTTTCTGATTGATACAGACGCCGTTGATTTTATTGCCGATTCAGTCCCGATCCAAGGACGGAATGTGCTTGAAGTCGGACCAGGCGGAGGAGTACTGACTGTAGCACTTCTCGAACGCGGAGCAAATGTCAGAGCAGTTGAACTGGATGGGACCCTTGTACCAAACCTTGAACAGCGGTTCAAAGATGAACTTGCTTCAGGTCAGCTGACTATAACCCGGGGCGATGCTTCCAGAGTGGATCTTCCAGATTTTGATCTGGTCATCGCAAACCTTCCCTACTCCATCTCTTCGAAGATCACGTTCAGACTGCTCGAAACCGGTTTCGAGACAGCTGTTCTGATGTATCAGTGGGAGTTTGCGAAACGCATGGTATCCCCGCCGGGCGACGGAGAATACGGCAGACTTTCCGTGATGGTTCAGACCTATGCAGATGTTGAACTCATCCTGAAACTTTCGCCGCGGGCATTCAGCCCCCCGCCGGAAGTTGATTCGGCCGTGGTAAAGATCATCCCGCACGAACCGCCGGTGCAAATTCTCGATCGTAACGTGCATGCCATCGTTGTTCGCGAACTGTTCTCCCACCGGAGAAAGACCGTTCAAAACGGACTCAAAGGAATGAAAAGCATCTATGGAGAGGAAAAAATGACCGCCCTCATCAGTAATCTCCCAAAAGATCTGCTCGGTAAACGTCCTGAGAAACTTTCAGTCATAGATTTCATTGAGCTTGCCAACCAGCTTAGTGATCTGATATAATGGATATCGACACGACCCAGATCTATTTTCCATCTGAAGATACGTATCTCCTGATAAAAGCTGCACTC
Organism: Methanocorpusculum sp.; assembly: GCF_030655665.1. Taxonomy (NCBI): domain Archaea; kingdom Methanobacteriati; phylum Methanobacteriota; class Methanomicrobia; order Methanomicrobiales; family Methanocorpusculaceae; genus Methanocorpusculum; species Methanocorpusculum sp. Next base: position 7,096 of record NZ_JAUSPQ010000005.1, read on the forward strand.
GCAGAAGTAAAGCCGAACGACCGGGTCCTGGAGATCGGGACCGGTTCGGGGGCTGTGGCAAAATCCGTAACCGAGATAACGCCGCAGGTCCTCGCCGTCGAAATAAATCCCCACGCGGCACAATATGCACACGAAGTAAACGGTATCGAGGTCATCAGAGGGGATCTCTTCAAACCGGTTTGCGGCGAGTTCGATCTGATTTTATTCAACGCACCGTATCTCCCGACAACTCCCGAAGAGCGAGGTGACGATTGGCTTGAGTATGCTCTTGACGGCGGACCTTCCGGGCGGGAGGTTGTAGAACGGTTTTTGCATGAAGCACCCCCTCACCTTTCAACATTCGGGAGGATACTCCTTCTCATCTCCTCGCTTACCGGCATTGATGAAGTGCTGAAGCTTTGTCATGCAGAAGCATTCATTGCTCTCGTAGTAGCAGAGGAACGGCAGGAAGACGGCGAGATGCTTTATGTCCTTAGGATCTCGCGGGATCTGTGTTCTCTTTGCGGAACCTAATTAATCCATGACTGTCCAAAACTAAGAATATGTCTCGTATATTATCCGAACACGATATAGTTCTTCTTTTAAAACTCGCCCCAGAGTGTGATACACTTGTATGCGGAAAATCAGAAACAGCGTTTCGCTCAATTCTGCCGCCGGTGGCAAATCATTATGCAAAGGATGCCGATGATTTTGCAGCACGGCTGAACCGGCTCACGGAGGAGGAGTTTATTTCCCTCATCGAACTCATCCGGATCGGAAAAGAAGGAATAGGATGTCTGCCGACCGAGTGTGCTGAAGTTCTCATCGAACAGGCGATGAGGCGTGCCGACGCAGAAGCAGCAAATGAGCTCTATGCACTGTATGAGCTTGGAAATCAGTGCCAATAATCCTTTTTTGCTATCTTGCAATAAAAATTAATATCAGTCCGAAGACGTGTATCATCTGGGCTGATGATAAAATATACGAAAAATGAGAAGATATCCTCACTCTTTTTTCTTTTTGCCAACACCAGATTCCTTTTTGAAATCAGATGTGTCATTATCGATAGCGACCGTGATCCCGATGAGAAATGCGTTCATCCTATCGATTGCCTCACGGTTTTGGGTATTAGCTGTGGCAGCTCTCTGGTAACATAAATACGCCGTATCACGATCACCACGGAGATCATACACCTTCCCAAGTTCAACCAGAGCACGACTGTCCTTTGGATTATCGGCAACATAATTTCCGAGGATCTTCAAAGCATCATCATAATTTCCGGCACGCCGTTGATCCACAGCTAACTCTATTATATTGAGGGGATCAGTGGACGCAGAACCAAGCCTGGACGCATTACTATCCCCAGGGTCACCCTCCCGCTGTTTTCTTTTCGGCGGAGGAATGTACTGGGATGCCTCACGTTTCTTGCGCTCGACCCTGTCCTCCATCTCCTTATTCGCCCTGCGGGGAGGTTTCGACACCTCAACTTCGACTTCTTCATGACGGAGCTTACGGGATCCGGCCTTTTTCCGCCGTTCATCATCATGAGCATGCTTCTCCACCGCATGTATCTCTTTTTTCTTCGCAACCCATGCAGGCTCAGCAGTTGGTTTCGCAGCAGATTTTTTGTCCCCGATCCATGCGGCTTCCTTTTTGTCAGTAGAACGACGATCGACCCGACGTTTCTCTTTCTCCCGCTCATCATCCATACACGAGAGTTCGGCGACCATTTCGAGAGGATCATCCATCACACGAACCAGTTTATCGATCTCCAAAAGCCGCTCCATGCCGATGAAATGCTCTGCCATGATCTTCCCAAGCGGAGAGAGCTCCAGGATACCCCCAGACTTTCTAACAAGTTTGTGTTTGAGAAGTTCCGCAAGGGGATCGTCCCCCACGCCGACCATGCTGTTTCCAATGGCGATAATATCAGCTTCACGGCCGCGGCATACGATGGCATTTGCCGCAAACTCCTCAGACGTCTCCTCAATATCATATACCGGTGAGACCTCTTCCATAGCTCCTTTGAGGAGCTGGATAGCGACCTCCTCCTCGGTGAGTTTTGTTTCACGCGAATATGAGACCCCTGGTTCGGCGAGAACAACGACCCGGCCAAGATCGTGGAAATCCGGCCGACCGGCACGACCCATCATCTGGTGGAACTCCTGAACAGAGAGCCAGTCGATTCCCATTGCGAGAGCATCAAAAATCACCTGACTTGCAGGGAAATCCACACCAGCTGCCAGTGCTGCAGTAGTGACAACACAGGCAAGTTTGCCTTCCTCGAACTGCCGTTCAACGGCCCGGCGTTCCTGAGAGGTCAGCCCCGCGTGATAGGGAGCAGCCGTCCCTCCGATTGCCTCGGCTACGGTATGACACCGGCTCCGGGCATTCGTGAAAACGATCGTCTGCCCTTTATATCCCTTGGAAGAGGTCTTATTGAACTCCTCAAAGACTAACTTTTTGATGAAAGGGATCTTCGAATCTTTTTCGGTAAATATCAGATGACGTTCCAGAGCAACCGGACGGTCTGCATAAGAAACGAGGGATGCATTCAGCTTTTTTGCAAGTAGATTCGGCGAACCGATCGTTGCCGAAAGATAAAGGAACTGAGCCTTGGGAGCGATATATTTCAGTCTCGCGATCAGTCCGTCGAGCCGGTGACCCCGTTCAGGATCCTCGAGCATCTGGACCTCATCGATCACAACTGTTCCAATGTTGCTGACCGGCATACCTTTTCTGAGAAGGTTGTCCATACCTTCGTAGGTTCCAACAACGATCCCGCCGCCTGCACCGCGGTTTCCAATAGGACGGGTCTCCGGCAGATTCACACGGGAAACACCGGTCATTATCGAGGTCTGAGTTATAGATTTGTATTTTTCAGAAAATCTGTCATACTTCTGATTCGCAAGAGCTACGAGAGGGACAAGGAAAAGCATTCTTCCGCGCTTTTCGATATAATTTTTCAGCCCGGCCATCTCTCCGATGAACGTCTTCCCGCTCGCCGTCGCGGCAACGACAAGAAGATCTTTTCCATATAAAAGACCGGACTCGACCGCACGCTGCTGGGCAGGCATGAGCGTCTCAACACCGCACCGCTCTATAAATTCCCGTGGAAGAGGAAGATTTTCGATACGTTCGGTCGGCGTTTGATCATGTGCCTCGAGACGGTCGAACATCGTCTTCTTGGTATCGAGCGATTCAGGTTGAAGAATCGCGAGTACCATATCCAAGTCACGATACTCTTCCAGGAGATTTTCGATATGAAGCTGCGTGCGTTTACCTAGATGCTTAATGTGACCGAGTTCACGGCGGAGCTCACGCTTTGCACAGTCAAGACAGACAAACTCCTGCCCGCATTTGATCCGGGTCTCCTCAGTAAGGGGGGTTAGACGATCGTCAAAAAGACAGGTCCGGCAAAGTGTCGTCGTTTCCCAGGACAACTGCATACCTCTCAGAAAATCCTGGAATTCCGGCATGGTCTGGGTAAGTTTGATCGGACCGTTTCCACGAAGGACCGTGGTGAACTCTTTTGTCGGCGTCTTCTCAGCGTGAGATGTCCCGGGTCTTCTGACAAAAAACTCAGACGGGCGCATCCCTTTAGAGGTCTCTTCGAGTTCAACAGTTCCTACATGTTTGATCCTGCCTGCCTTTGCGTCATCACAAAAATAGACTTTATACCCCTTTTTCCAGGGTTGGACGATGGTCGTCACGTTATTCTGTCACCAGTTCATGTATAGTATACGAAAGACCTGCTGTTTCAAGACGTTTCAGGAAATCAGTAAACTCCTCATCAACGATCAGGATCAGACAACGCATTCCGTGGAATGCCGCTTCAACAGCCCCTTCCCGTGCCCCGAAGAACATGTCGGGTTTAATGCCGGAGTTTTTACAGGCCATATACGCCTCCAGTCCGACCGCTGCGATGACATCGGCATTCTTTGCAAGAGCGAGGAATTTTTGTATCGACACCATCTTTGAACCGCCGCGTTCGATTCTCGGAACTTTGGCAACATCGACCTTTCCTTCCGTGTGTTCAATGATCCCTGCAAGCCGTGCCACGCCGACATCCATCCCTTCCGATGCATCGGCCGTGACCATACCCATCGCAGTCTGGGGACGTTTGCCTGCATACAGCCAGCCGGATTTCATGTACACGCCGACCGAGTCACCTGCTTTCAGGTCAGAATCCGCAATAGCGGCCCAGGTTACGACCTGATGAATGATATCCCTGCGGACATGCCGGGCGTAGGACTCTAAGATCTCCGCATTGTTCAGGACCCATTCGATTCCTTTGTGGGTGACATAGTACCGTCCTCTCCCCTCTGCACTGATATAGCCCTCTTCAGCGAGATCACGTACATATTCCGATATTGCCTGGGGGGTCACGCCGAGCTTTTCTGCGATCTCCTGCTGGCGAATCGACGGCTGGTGCTCGGCAACCTCAACTAAGACCTGGAATCTGGTCGTTTCACGTTTACTGCGAAGGATGTTGGTTAATGGATCATCAGGCATGGTATATCTCCTATCTGTATTATGGGCGCTCCACAAAGAAAATATGTGGGGCACAAAACCCTACACTTATATTGTCTGTGATTCTATAATCCTTTTTGAGAAAGGTTGATGAAGTCTGGTAAAATAATCCTACGCGGGATCGTGCAGGGAGTAGGGTTCCGCCCGTTTGTATATGCCCAGGCAAAACGGTTTGGAATAAATGGGACGGTCATCAATCACGGAAGCGAAGTGGAGATCGATGCCGCCGGAGAGGAATTCGATGCATTCTGCCGGGAGGTAGCAAAAGGACCGAAGATGTCGGTCATCGACTCGATATCGGTCAATCCATTACCGAACTGGAATCCTCCGGGAGATTTTTCCATTCTGAAAAGTCAGGACGGGGCAAGGACGGGATTCGTGCCGGCAGATATTGCGACCTGCGAACATTGTCTCCACGACATCATGGATCCAAAAAGCCGGTATTATGGATACTGGGCAACTTCATGTACCGACTGCGGACCGAGATACAGCATAATAAAATCCGTTCCCTATGACAGGGAGCGAACGAGTATGGATGAGTTTCCCGCATGTCAGGAGTGTCGGGACGATTACAAAAACCCGGGAAACAGGCGGCATCATGCTCAGACGATAGCCTGCACAGAATGCGGACCGAAGCTTTCTCTGCTGAAAGGATCGGGGGAGATCATTTCAGCGAATGATACGATCTCTGCAGCGGCAGAGCTGCTGGATGCAGGAAAGATTCTTGCCATAAGAGGTATCGGGGGATTTCATATCTGCTGCACTGAAGAATCAGCAGAGAGACTCAAGAGTGCTCTCGGACGGCCAAACCAGTCACTTGCCGTGATGATGAAGCCGGAAACTCTCGGAGATTTTGTCACCGAACCGACGAAGGAAGAGTGGGATCTGCTCAAGGGACCGATACATCCTATCATGATCCTTGATAAGATCGATCCGGAATCACACATATCCCTGTCCCGGCTCCACAACCTCGGCGTGATGCTTCCGTATACAGGACTCCATCACCTGTTGTTTGCAAAACTCCGGTCCCCTCTTCTGATAATGACGAGTGCAAATGCTCCGGGAACGCCGATGATCACGGAAACAAAAACCATCATCGAAAAGATGGGCCGGGTTGTGGACTATATTCTTACTCACGACCGCGAGATCGTAAACCGGTGTGATGATTCGGTTGTGAGAGACGGGTATCTGATTCGAATGTCACGGGGTTTTGCCCCGCTCAGAACCCGAATGGATCTTGGAAACAGGAATATCCTCGGCGTAGGGCCGGAACTGAACGCGAATACGACAGTATATACCGGCGGTTTTCTGATAACGTCACCGCATATAGGAAACATCAGAAATCCCCCTACCGTGGCATACTTAGAAGAGACGATAAAAAAGCTGACCGGCCTTACAGGATCGGTTCCGGAGATCATTGCTCATGATCTCCACCCCCAGTTTCTGAGTACACGGGTCGCTCAGGAACTCGCCGAACGATACGGAGCGATTCTCTGCCCGGTCCAGCATCACCGCGCCCACATTGCTTCGGTGACCACTGAAGAGGTCGTCGGTATCGCAATCGACGGGGTCGGATACGGAGATGATGCAACCATCTGGGGAGGGGAAATCCTCGCCGGATCGCCGGGAGATGGATACATCCGAACCGGGCACCTCGAACAGGTCCTTATGCCCGGGGGGGACCTTGCAACAAAGTTCCCAGAACGAATGCTCTACGGCATTCTTCCAAACGAAGAGACCTTGTCACTTCTCCAGAGCAGAGGATGGAACGACACAGCTCTTCGGATCCTTGCCCAACAAACCGAAAAGCGGTTCAACACACCAGTCACAACGTCGACGGGACGAGTTTTGGACGCAGCAGCGGCATTACTTGGGATCTGCCGGGAGAGAACGTATGACGGCGAACCTTCGATGATGCTCGAAGCATATGCTGCACGGGGCGTGGCCCAGCCGATGGAGACCACTATCGAATCCCAGGATGGGCGGGATGTTTTGCTGACATCCTCCATTCTCCGGGAGGGCATGGAGATGATGTCTGAGGGCATATGCGTCGAAGACATCGCCGCGTCGATTCAAACAACTCTTGCGAAAGGCATAGCAGACATAGCACTCATGAGGGTGCAAACAACCGGCATACAAAAGACGGCACTCTCCGGAGGGGTTGCCATAAACCGTTCCATTCGGGAAACGATCATTGAAACGCTGAAAAACGCTGGAGTTGAGTGCATCACGAATCCGAGGTATCCGTTTGGCGACGGATGTATCTCCTGCGGACAGGTTGTTACCGCCGGAACTCTCGCAAAAGAGGGACTCATATGACTGCATGCGAATTACACGAAAAATGGAATGATATAGAACTTCGGATATCACATCCGGCCCAGTTCTATAAGCTTCTCGGCCCTATGCCGAATGATGAGAAAGAGATCAATCAAGCAACCGAATCATACATTATGGATTCGCTTGCAGAGATACCGAATGATAAACACGGTTCTGCAAGAATCGTCCTGTATCTGAAACAAACTCTCTACGATGATGAAGAGATACGGACCGATATGGAACAGGCAATCCATTCGCATTTTGCTCTGAGACGCAGTTCAGCAAACCAAAAATACAAACTTGCCGTGAACAAAGGGAGACGGGATCTCGTTCGCGGTCTGATATTTCTCTTGATCTGTCTGATTCTGAGCAGCGTGATAACCAGCATTCACAATCAGAATGACATAATATATGCAATCGGACAGAGTTTTGTGATAATCGGCTGGGTCGCACTCTGGAGACCCGTTGAGTTCTATCTCTACGATCGGCGTGACATCTTAGACGAGAAAAAAATGCTCAGGCAATTGGAAACAATTACTATAGATACACGCAGATGGAACAAGAATCTGGAAAATGGAACACTCATGTTAATGTAGATCCAATTCGGAATAATCCATCTCTTTTTTCATCAACAAATCTTTTCCTCGGAAAACACCGAAGCTGAATGAAACGAACCGACAAAATACTGCCGTATAAAAAAAAAGATTTAGCCGAAGAGTGCGCCAAGGCCTGCCATGGCGTTCTCTTCTTCTTCTTCTTTGCTCTCTTCGGGTGCTGCCTCTTCTGTTGCTGCTGCTGCTGCGCCTGCTGCTGCGGGTGCTGCTGCAACTGCTACTGGTGCTGCTGCTGCCTTGGAGATTGCTTCCTCAATGTTAACGCCGTCAAGTGCTGCAATTAATGCTTTGACACGAGAGTCGTCGACTGCGATACCTGCGGCAGAGAGAACTGCCTTTACCGATTCTTCATCCACAGTCTTAGCTGCGGAGTGAACTAACAGAGCTGCGTAAATATACTCCATTTTTATTTCACCTTTGTATATGTTTAAATTGCCTTCAGGGCGTTTGCTTGTCTGTATGCCTTGCTGATGATCAACTCGATGACACCCTTCTCATAGATGGATGCTTCTACACCGAGGTTTCTTGCCTCACGGACGGCCTTCGCGATCTGAGCCTCAGTAACACCGGCACATGCCGTTGGAACTGCTGCGTTGACGGCGAGGTTGAATGCCTGCTGTGCTGCGAGAGTGATCTTTGCCTTGTATGCCTCGTCATCCACTGAGAGGACGTCCGGCAGATACATATCTCCCTCGTAACATACTGCGAGGAGGGAGAGACCGACTGGCATTGGTTTGATACCAAGCTTTGAAAGTACATCGGCCTGTTTTTTGTTGATAGCCTGACCGGCCTTAACAACGGTCTTGGTCTCTTTAATTTTGACCTTACCGCCGTCGATGGCTGCCGGGATACCTGCCTGCTGGAGTTCTCCTACGATCGGTCCGGGCTTAAAGGTAGTTGGTCCTGCTGGAACAACAATGTCTTCAGGAGTGATCTCGCCTGCTTTTGCGGAACGCTTTGTTTTCGTCTGCTCAAGAGACTTGAACAGCTTAAACGGGTTACCGTTTGCAAAGATGAGAGCGGAGTGCTCAGAAACTTTCTCGTTGAGATCAACAAAGTGACCGCCGAGTTCATTCATGGAATGCTCGACAAGAGTGTTTCTTGCAACCTTCACGACTGCATTGCTGCGCAGATTTCTGCGGATCTGCTGGAACTGTCTTGCGGGAATACCGTAGACATCAACTAAGCCGACGAGTGTATACTTGTCAGCGAGATCTTTGATCTGCTCAACTTCTTCGCGTTTCCATGCGGGGAGGTGGTGGGTATAAATTGCCATACTTACATCACCTTCACTGCTGGACCCATCGTGGTTTTGACGTAGACGGAGCGGATGTTTAACTCTCCGCTTTCAAGTCTTCCTACAACCCTCTTCACGACGGCGTCAATATTTTCTGAAACTTCCTCGACGGACATGCCGGTGTTTCCAACCTTAACAGACATATTAAGTCTGTCTTTAGACCGGATCTTCACGGAGTTTCTCAGACGCTCGACGATTGGAGTGATGTCCAGGGTTGGCGGGATCGGCTGCGGCATTTTACCGCGTGGACCGAGTCTCTGACCAAGCCAGCGACCAACAAGGGGCATAACCGCAGTCTCTGCAAGGAAGAAATCATACTGTCCGGCCATTTTGCGTGCTTCACGCGGAACGCCGCCCAGACGCTCGATCTCGTCAGGGCCGATAATTAAATCGACACCAGCGTTACGTGCCTGGGATACAATATCTCCCTTACCAAGGACGGCGATCTTTTTTACGCCTATTGCCTGTGGCAGAAGAATCGTCTCATCAATACGGTTTTTTGGCTGGGCCATGTCAACGTGTTTCAGGTTGATAGTAATATCAATACTTTCCTGGAACTTACGCTCGGGGGCCTGCTTAAGTGCTGCCGTAACAGCTTTTATAATTTGGGTTCTTTCAACCATTTGATGAAGCCTCCCATAGTTTTTCGACTGGAGTGTTCCCCAATCTCCTATGGTTTTGTTCTCTACTACTGTACATTTTTTTACGTGGAAAATCCACGTACCCGTTTGAAGCGGTGCGAACGATTCTCACTTACGCGAGTTGTTCGTCCCACTCGCCTGCATTGACGGCGGCAATTGCCTGTTTGGCAGTTTTGCCTTCGACGGTTACACCAACGGAAACGCAGGTGCCCATGACTTCTTTTGCGGCCGTTTTCAGGTCGTAAGAGAGCATGGATTCCATCTTCATCTTTGCAATGCGAATGACAGCTTCAAGCGGCAGATTACCAACTGCCTGAGTATTCGGAGTGCCGGAACCCTTTTCGACGCCCGCTTCTTTCATTACAAGAGCGGTTGTCGGAGGGATACCGACTGTTAACGTGACGTTCTTTTTGTCATCGACCATTACCGTTACCGGAACAGACATGCCATTGAACTCAGCAGTCAATTTGTTGATGTTATCAACGACTGCTTTCACGTTGATCCCAAGGGGACCCAGTGCCGGACCGAGTGGCGGTCCTGCAGTTGCTCTACCGCCGGGTACCAGTACCTCGACAGTTTCTGCCATTGTATCACCGTATGTTGGCGCATACCCGAGGGTAGCCCAACATTGGTTCACTAAGGTCTACCTCTGAGAACATAAACCTACTGGAGAGACCCCCAGTAAAAAAGATAGATTGGAGAATGAAGCAGGGTTTTTTCACATTCACGCGAAAAAACCAGATTCAATCCTGATTACGATCGATCACACGCACGTTGTCGCCGCGTATGGTGATCGGAATCGGAACGATCGATTCGTAGAGTTCAACGGTGATTTCTTCTTTGGAGTGATCAACGCGCTTGACCACTGCCTTCTCACCCTTGAACGGACCTGCGATCAGTTCCACGATTGTTCCCTCATCGATACCTGCAACTGCCGGTTTCGGGACGAGGAAATGTTTTATTTCTTCCAGTGATGTTTCATTCTTTAAAACGATCCTGGCATGAGCGATCGATTCGACAAGCTCCTCGATCCTGGCGTGCTCTTCGGGGCTTTCCACGAAGACATAGCCTTTGATATCTTCCGGCACTACTACTGCAGTGACGACGACGTCCGTCATATTGTTTTCGATCGCCTCACGGATGTTGTCGGCAACTGTCCGCTCATGCTTGGATGTCGTCTTTAAGATGTAGTAGTGATTGCCAAACTTTGATTCAGTCATAGTTATGGAAGGAGATATTCAAATATCAGATATATCAGGAAACCGAGAACGCCGATGAGTGCGATACCTGCTGCGGCAACTGCGGAGATTTTCCAGAACTCATCTTTGGTAGGTCTGCGGGCAAGTTTCAGAACACGAAGGTATTTTCTGAAAAATTCTGAAACACTTGCTTTCGTAATCACCGGTTTCTTTATCTGAATGGAAGGAAGTGTCTTTTTTTCATCGGTTTTTTTCTCGTTTTTAGCCATGTATTCACCTCAGGAAGTCAATCTCAAACTTTGAGCGCTGGACCTGACTTGATTGTGATGCCCTAGATATTTGTTCCTGCTTACCATAAATCTGTGGTGACTGGACACCGGTAACGATAAGCATGGTTCGCATGCGGCCTTCCATCTTCGGGTCGATCTGGACACCCCATATGATGCGTGCTGAAGGATCAATTCTTTGATAAACTTCCTGTACAACACCTTCTGCTTCAACCATCGTCATGTCCGGTCCGCCGATCACGTTGATAAGAGCGGCTGTCGCACCGGTGATGTCGACATCAAGGAGAGGAGAACGCAGAGCTTTCTTGATAGAATCGATTGCTTTGTCCTCACTGTCGGAGTCGCCGACACCAATCATAGCAATACCGCCCTGTTCCATAACGGTCCGGACATCGGCAAAGTCGAGGTTGACAAGACCGGGGAGCGTGATCAGTTCGGTGATGCCTTTGACGGCACGCATCAAAACCTCGTCAGAGACTTTGAAGGCCTGGGCAAGCGGGAGGCGCGGTACAACTTCAAGGATACGGTCGTTGGGGATTACGATAACCGTATCAGCAACTTCCCGGAGACGCTCAAGACCGATCTCAGCGTTTTCCATTCTGGTAGCACTTTCACTCGTAAAAGGCAGGGTTACTATAGCGATTGTAAGAGCACCGATCTCTTTTGCAATTTTTGCGACGATCGGAGCTGAACCGGTACCGGTACCTCCGCCAAGACCGGCGGTCACGAATACCATATTGCTGCCGGCAAGTGCCTGACGGATCACATCCTCACTTTCGATTGCAGCCTCTTCACCACGCTGGGGTATTGCGCCTGCACCGAGACCTTTGGTGGTCTGGCGTCCGATAAGGATACGGCGGCCAACTCTGCCCCGGAGCATGGAGAGGTGCTGGGCATCGGTGTTCAGTGCGTAGATCTCGGCACCCTCGACTCCTTCCTCATAAACACGGGCAACGGTGTTGGATCCCCCTCCACCGCAGCCGATTACCGTGATCTTTGTCCGGAGAGCATCCAGGATCTCATCGAATTCATCATCTTCGTCCGTCGGAGTAGTCTTGGCTACAGAAAAACTATACTGACTTGAGTAGTCAACATCGGGCTTTGCCTGCTCTTTTATTACGGGCTGGACCTGAACCGGAGCAGCTGCCTTGGCGGGTTCCGGTGTCTGCGGACGAACTGCGTAGGTTTTTGCACCGAGGTCAGCTTCGGTTTCCGCGTCATAAATTGCGGAAACTGGAGTGTCGTCCCGTGCAACATCTTCGAACCGTTTGCGTGATAATGCTTCTTCTACAATTGATCTCATGAGTAATTCTCCAATCCCGGTATTTTGATGGATGTCTTGACCACTTTTGTGACCATCTCCGGCGTAATTGTTCTGCCGTCGGGAAGGGGCACCGGTGTTCCGGCGACAAGTTGCCCATACAACGGACCTGACGGGACCCCGAGCGTGCGCGCGAGTCCAGGGTCGAACTGCCGGCGGGTTATCATGATTTGATCACCTTCCACCAAACTATCCTGTGTACGTGTTATTTGTTGAACGGATAAGACTATTAAATCACCTGATACCTTTTGTCGGTTTTTGGCAGAGGTTAACAGAGTTGGCATAAGTCTGCCGCCTTTTCCTGTTGTATGAAAAATATTACCTATTTTGTCCAGCTCTGCAAGGAATATCTCCTCAGACCCGAGAAATGCCGCAGAGAATAGATCCAAAGGGAGAGTGATCACCGAGGGTTTCTCGTCCAGTATCCTCCCATGCGGGAAGATTTTCAGATCCCGAGCCGTAGCTGCGGCCATATCTCTGTATGCGCACCACGTTTCGAATGACATCGAATTGATTTTGTGCAGGTCACCTTCGGTGATCTCTTCCAGATCAAGGTCGGTAAGGACTCCTTCGAGATGAGACAACTCCTGCTTTGACAGGGCTTTCCGGTCAACATGCGCGGCAGAGACCCCGCCGGATTTTGCGATCATCTGGGAAACCATCTCCTTCGACACAGAACCGACATCCCGCGTATGCATTATATGCCCAAACGCCCCCTTCGTCTCGAGACCGATCGCCGTCTGTCTGACCGCATAATGCGTACCCCCAAACCCGATCAGCGAGAATGACTCCGGCAAAGGATGTGCATAAAGAACGCTTTTTGCCGCAGCCATGCACGCGGAAACATCGTTCCACTCCTTCTCGGTACTCCCTACCTCGACAAAAAAGAACGAGACCGGAAAATCCGTCGGGCCATGATGCGTGATCTCGTAGGAGACCCGATATCCCTCCGGAGCGAACTCGGCATGATTCTGCAGAACCGACTTCATCCAGGCTGGACTCGTCAGACCGAGCTCCCGGTCGCTGCCGCCAAGTCCGGCGATACCGAAGTTTCCTGCCGGATGAACCGTCAGAACCGGAACCGGGTTTACACTTGAATGACGCGAAACAACAATGATGAGATCCGCGTCAGGGTTCACCGAGGTTTTTTCCGTATGAATGATCCGGCCGGGAACGGTCTGAAATGTCACCTCGTTTCCATCGAAAAGAGGGAAACCCCCTTCCGGCGGATTTTTCAGAAGGCTGTCGATAGCCGCCCGGATATTGCGTCCGGCCGGGTCCGAGTCAGAATTTACTATATCGATGATCATATCACAAATACCCAATTCCCGTCAGGGAAGAGAAGATCCACAGAATAACGAATATCACCGGGATGTGGACAAGATAAATGAAAAGCGTTACCGCACCATTCCCGATCTTTGCAATAACCTCCCCGACCATTCCCGGCTCACGGATGGTAAAACCCCGTTTGCCTCCCGGATAAAAGACATTCCCCAGACCAACACCCAGAAGAAGCACACCAAACCAGGGGAACAAGGGGAAGTAATCCTGCGTATACATCATGAAATCCTCGGCATGGATCCCCAGAGGATAGAGCCAGGACGGATCATTGATGTACGGGAAAATAAACGCTCCGATCGCGATGATGATCATCCCGAGAATAATATTCCATTTTCCATATCTCAGAAGAGGGATCGCAAGAAGCATGGACACCCCTAGCATATGCAGGAAGCCGAATTTAATAAATGCATCACTGCCGAGGAACACCGAAGCACCGATCCAGCTTCCGATCGTAATACAGAAACCGAGCGCCAGTAAAAACAGTGCCTTGATAACCAGAGCTCCGTAGTATTCCTTCGTAGTTCTTCCCCGCATTCGTTCGTGACGGAGGATCATCGCAATACCGGCAATAAGAACAAAAATTCCCGAACCAAGCATATAGGTATTATAATAGGAAAGGAACTTGGCATCCTCCACGATTATATGGAATGCGACGAGACATGCAAGAAAATGATAAAACAGCATCCCGAGAATAGCAAGTCCGCGGACAGCGTCGATTTCCCAGTACCGCTCGCTTTGCGGAGCACCCGGCTCACCAATTCCCCGGACCGTTGTCCCGTTTACCTCCATTTCACCACCCATTCTTCCAGTCATATTGGTTGTGTATATCTAAGTAATTTCTGCACAGCTAAACATACCCGATCCCGGTTGTCACGCTTAACACCCACAAAATGACAAAGAAGATCGGCATGTGGACAAGATAGATGATGAGCGTGGTCCTGCCGTATCCCATCTTCGCAAAGAATTTGCCGAGAAAACCTGGCTGTTTCACCGAGAATGATCTGACGCCTTTCGGATAGAAGATGTTGCCGAGACCTATCCCCAGCAGAATGAACCCGGACCACGGAAAGAGCGGGAAGTAGTCAGGCGTATGGTCCATGAAATCGGCACCGTGGATCCCGAGCGGATAGAGCCAGCCGGGACCCTGGAGACCCGGGATGATGAACACTCCGATAAGGATGATCAGTATGCCAAAAAGGATGTTCCATTTCCCAAACCTGAGAAACGGGATCGAGATGAGCATCGAAATACTCAGCATGTGGAGGAACCCGAACTTGATGAAGACATCATCGCTATAGATAACAACGGAGGCAAGCCAGGTCAGTGCCGTGATACCCATGGCAATACAAAACAGAAACATGGCTTTTTTCGCGATATCACAGTAGTACGAACCCATAGGCTTTCCAAGCATACGGTTATACCGGAGAACGAGTGCCACGCCGGCAATGAAAATGAAGGCAGCCGAGACGATCACGATCGGACTGTAATAAAACAGAAACTCGCGAGTCTCCTGCAGGATGTGGAACATCACGAGAATGGCGAGAAAATGAAAATACAGCATTCCGAAAAGAGCAAGACCCCGGATTGCGTCGATTTCCCAGTAACGCTCACTTTTTTTTGCTAACGGGGGAGATCCCGGAGTTACGCACTGCTCTTCGCCGCTCATTGTTTCAGGCATGTATGCGTTCGGCAGGGAAGTAATTTACCCGAATCGTTTTCAGATATAACCGATCGGAAAGCCGCATAATCCGGAAAGTACGACGATGATAAAAAGGATCGTGCCTATCAACGGGATGTGAATAAGATATATTTGGAGAGGATACTTGCCGATAAGTGCAAGAACCTGACTGATTTTTCCCGCGGAACGGAGATGATATCTGCGGATCCCGTTTGGATACAGAAGAGCGCCGAGAAAGACCCCAAAAAGCATAACGCCGACCCAGGGAAAGACGGGGAAGAAGTCACGCGGATAATAATCCGGCGGCAGGATCCCGAAAACCATCAGCCAGGCAGGTCCTTTGATCGTTTCGAGAAAGAGACCGAGCAGGAAGAACAATACTGCGGGGATCAGACTCCATTTCCCGAACCGTAAAAACGGGATGCACAGTATCATGGATAGACCCATCATCTGCAGGAAGTTGAAGTACACGTATCTTCCGTCGTTGATGAACACGAGAACCAACAGAGATGCGACGATGGATACCCCAAGCCCGATCAGCATGATCTCTATCCCGCGTTTTAGAATGGCCAGGTAGTAGGTCCGACGCGGTTTGTCGAGCATCCGGCCATGACGAAGGATCAGGGAGGTTCCCGATATGATGACGAATACGCTCGTCCCGAGAGGCAGGTAGATGCCAAGCCGCAGCCAGACATCCACATTGATGATGTGAAAGACGCCGAGAAGAAAAACGGTGTGGAAAAGTATCATCGCGAGAAGCGAGAAACCGCGTATTGCATCGATCTCCCAGTACCGTTCCTTCACCGGGGCGGGACAGACGTCATCCATGTGCATTACTATTAGATGGGGAAGATAAAGAAGTTCATTGTGGCACGGGACGAACGCCGGCGAAGAGAGAAGAACATCAGTAGATCTTCTTCGCGAGTTCGCTCACGAGCCCGAATAATTCAGGCGCCACCCAGGCAGGATCGCAGTATTTCTCATAAATGCACAGCCGTTCCTTTACCTCATATCCGCGGGCAATATCCTTCAATGCATCCAGAGCCGGCCAGGGATGTTCCGGATTGATGTAATCGATCGTAACGGGCGACACCCCGCCAAGATCCGTCACCCCGAGATCGAGAAGAAGGGAAGCATCCGCAAGATTCGGCGGGATCTGGATCGACACGTCTGAGGGCAGGATATCTTTTGCAAGCGTGATGGTATCCGCGATCACCTCGGTCGACGCTCCCGGAAATGACGCCATATCGGTACCTTCTTTCGGACAGAAGTTCTGGACGATCACCTCCTGGATGTGCCCGTATTTTTTATGGAGATCACGGATGACTTCGAGAGACTCGATGCGGTCATCCCGGGTTTCGCCGATTCCGAGAAGAAGTCCGGTCGTGAACGGGATCTTCAGTTTCCCGGCATTTTCCATCATTTCGATCCTGACGACCGGGTCTTTCCCCGGACTGTGGGCATGGGCAGGGATCTCGGCGGTCGTTTCAAGCATCAGACCCATACTCGCGTTCACGGGTCGGAGCTCCTCCAGCTCATCATAGGTGAGGATCCCGGCATTCGTGTGCGGCAGAATCCCCAGCGAGATTGCATATCTGCTCATATCTTTACAGTAGGAAAGGATGTCCGGGTATCCCATACGGGTCATGTATGCCGCAAAGCCGGCTTCGCGTTCGGGACGTTCGCCGAACGTGAACAGTGCTTCAGTGCAGGAAAATGCCGCCCCGCGGTCGAGCGTGGAGATGACCTCCTCTTTTGGCATTACGCAGCCTTCGGCCACCGGGGATTTGAACGAGCAGTATCCACAGGCATTTGCACAGACATTGGTCAGTGGAAGAAACACATTGCGGGAAAACGTAATGACCGGCATATCAGACCCCCTCTTTGAGAATACAGCGGCCGATAAAGAGACACAAAAGCGAAAGGATCAGACAGATGCCGGCGATCAGGTAAAGAACATAGATATTTCCGATAAGCAGTCCCGCGATCGCGGAGATGAATGCCGCAACTAATAAACCTCTTCCCCAGTATTCAAAAAGTATTCTGTAAGACACCACAATAATAGTATCATTCGAGGTGTAGATACATCAACTTTTATCATCCTCTGAGAGCATATTCATGTATCTTATGATCGACCTGCTATCCATCATTTATGATGAATTCATGTGGTTTTTGCAGCTGATAATCATCTTACTGGATATCGGGGCCTGTATTACCGTCATCTTCCTGGAAAGACGCAGTCCTCAGGCAGCGTTGACCTGGATTCTCGTAATGTTTTTCCTGCCGTTTCTGGGATTAGTACTGTACCTGTTCTTCGGCAGACACCTGTACGGTTCCCATATCTTCAGCAAAAAGACCAAGGCAGATCTGATGCTCGCCAGTCAGGCGGAAGAACAGTTCCGGAAAATCACGGAAAATGCTCTGGAACTTACTCCGAACCTTTCACGGTTCGACAGCACGATCGCTCTCCTTCTCAGTCTCGACAACGCGGTCTTAACAAGAAATAATGAGATAACCCTCTACACCGACGGAGAAATGAAGTTTGAAGCCTTCAAAGAGGCAATTCTTGAGGCAAAACATCACATCCATCTGGAGTATTTCATCATTCGGGATGATGAACTCGGAAATCTGGTCGTTGATCTCCTTACACAGAAAGCGGCGGAAGGGATCGAAGTCAGAGCGATCTTCGATGCAGCCGGAACGTTTTCCGTGAAAAAAGAGTTCTTTACTCAGCTGAAAAAGGCTGGCGGCGATGTGAGGATCTTTTTTCCGCTCAAGATTTCATTTCTCAATACAAGACTGAATTTCAGGAACCACCGAAAAATTCTGGTGGTTGACGGGACAACCGGATTTATCGGCGGATTCAATATCGGAGACGAGTATCTGGGGAAAGGGCCGATGGGGTACTGGCGGGACACGCATGTGCGTCTTCACGGAAAAGCCGTCGCGGCACTGCAGACCAGATTCATCATGGACTGGAATTATGCGGCACAGGATGCCCAGATCTCCGTGGAAGACTGGGAAAGCCCCTATTATCCAAAAGAAGGATTCCGGGATGTCACCGGGCATTCATATATCCAGATCGCGTCATCCGGACCGGATTCCGCAGAAAAAGCCATCTATTCGGGCTATATGAGCCTGATCGGACATGCAAAGGAGTCGATCTACATCCAGACCCCGTACTTCATTCCGGATGACCCCATGCTGACCGGACTTCTGCTTGCAGCACGTTCCGGGGTGGATGTCCGAATCATGATCCCCTGCAAACCGGATCACCCATTGGTGTACTGGGCAAACCACTCCTATCTCGGAGATCTGCTGGCGGCCGGCGTGCGTGGATACGCCTACAACGACGGATTCATCCACAGTAAAGCAGGTGTCTTCGACGGAGTCGCTACAACCATAGGCACAGCCAACTGGGATATCAGGAGTTTCAAACTGAACTTTGAAACGAACGCGTTCATCTATGATCTCGAGTTTGGGAAAAAGATGAACCAGATCTTCCTCTCCGAACTGGAAACAAACTGCACGGAGATCACGCTTGAAGAGTACAAGGAACGGTCGCTGAATGTGAAGATAAAAGAGGGGATCTCACGGTTGTTCTCGCCGATACTCTAATTTTTTCAATAATCTATTTATAGCGAAGAGGACCAGTAGAGAATGTATGAAAAAAATCTGGTATGTTCTTGGTACACTCCTTGTGCTGAGCGCCATAACCCTGTCGGCAGGGTGTATCTCAACACCCTCTGATACCCCGCCCGTGACCACGGTCCCAACCACGACGCCGACACCCGTTCCGACACCTGCGGAAGTCATGCAGGGTCAGGAACTGACCATTACCGATACAGGAAACACGATCACGATACGTATCGCTCAGAGAAAGTTTGACAGCGAGGCTGACGATGTGCTGGCAAAAGGATCCTCGGCAAATCCGACACCGGCTCCCGGTCAGCATACCATCATGCTGAACATAGCAGAGACCTTTGACGGTGGAGACAGCACAGCTAAAATCGTTGCCCCGTATCATTACGAGATCTATGTAAACGGAATAGGCTATCCTGCCGTATCTGCCGTCCTGCCCGCAGGATATTCGACGTTCCCCACCACGAACATCCTCAAATATGCAACTGCCGAGGGCTGGCTTACCTATATCATTCCGCAGGGCGACGCAAAACTTGCCTACGAAGTAAAAGAAGAACCGCTCGGGTTCATCAGAATAAATTACTGATCTTCCACATTTCTTTTTTTAAGACGTGACTTAGGATCTCATCCGCATCAAGCTCTGCCGTGCATGGATCATCATTGCGGGCGCTGCATACGGAATATAGCCCGGCGTCATGCATACCCCCATCAGCAGATTCTGCCCCGAAGAGCGGTTCACCCCGCACACACCCGTTTTCCTGCGTCTCACATCCTCCAGAAACTCAAGCGGCGTCTGATTCTCATATCCAAGCGTCACGGCTCGTCCCACTTCCCAAAGAACGTGAGCATCCGAGCCCCCGGTCATGCACACCGCATTTTTCTGCGCATACCTCTCGGCCCGCATATTCAGCCGCATCGACATCCCGCTGCAGATCACTTCAAGTCCGTCAAGCTCTCCCGCGACCGAGGAATCGATGACGCCCGCATCGATCCCTTTCATCACGCCTCTCACACTCACCCCGTATCCATACGGATGGGCCGCGATCACAAAACCTCCCGCATTTTTTGCGTCGGTGATGATCTTCTCCGTTGAAATATCCACCGCCATATGCGGACACTTGCCCCGGTGATCCTGGATCGAGGCGGTATAATACGCGGAAAGATCACGGTACGTATCGAAATATACCAGAACATGCGGACCTTCGAGAGCCGAAACCTCGATTCCCGGAATGATATTCTCCGAATAATCACGTGCCTCCTTCACCCCGGAGATCACATTATGATCCGTTATCGCGGCGGATAAACCGTTTTTATTGAGATATTTAGCCAGTGTCTTTGGTGTTGTCCTCCCGTCTGAAGCGGTCGAATGAACATGCATATCGAATCCTTTATTCTCATTATCCTTTACGAAAGGGGTATACTGAACACTGTTTTGCATCTGTCTATAATTTATTGGAGCGCGGAGGTCAAAAAGTAATTGGCTGCGGCAATGGTTTGACATAATGTAATGTAAACAAACCAATATGTTAATAATGTTTTACATTCAACCAAGTATAAACGAGGTGACAAGAAGAAGTGAAACCACGAAAGTTCAGGCACGAATTAAAATATTACCTGAATACAGCAGACTATTTGATCATCAAAAACCGTCTGTCCGCCATTGCGGGACCGGATGAACACACTGACGCAAACGGATCATACAGGATCCGGAGTCTGTATTTTGAAACACCGGACGACAAAGCACTCCTTGAAAAACTCTATGGAGTAAATGAGCGGGAGAAGTTTCGAATCAGGTATTACAATAACGATACCTCATTCATCCACTTAGAGAAGAAGACCAAAATAAACAACCTCACGAACAAAATTGCCGCAAGCGTCACAAAAGACGAGTGCGAAAAACTCATAGCAGGCGATACGGAATGGATGAGAGAGTCGAAAAACGGACTCCTTCTCGAACTGTATGCAAAGATGAAGTATGAACTTCTCCGCCCGAAAACGCTTGTCGACTATATGAGAGAGCCGTTTGTCTACCGCCCCGGAAATGTGCGGGTAACCTTCGACACGAAGATCTCAACCGGCGTGAACTCGACCGATATGTTCAACGCCAAGACCCCCATGATCAAAACCCACGGGGAACCGGTCATTATAATGGAAGTAAAATATGACAATTATCTCCCCGAAATTATCAGAAGTATGGTACAGGTACAGAACAGAAGGGTCACTGCCTTCTCAAAATATGCAGTCGCACGCGTCTTTGGGTGAGTAAATGGCACTGACCTTTGACGATATATTATCCTCGGATTTTCTTTCGACGGTGACTGAGTTTTCCTTGACGGACATGCTTATCGCGATGGTGCTCGCGTTCGCGCTCGGTCTGTTTATCCTCTTTATCTACAAAAAGACGTTCAACGGCGTGATGTATTCATCCGGATTCGGGATATCGCTTGTTGCCATGTCGCTTGTGACGACGATGATCATTCTTGCGATCGGATCGAACGTTATCCTGTCTCTTGGTATGGTCGGCGCCTTGTCGATCGTGAGGTTCAGATCGGCAGTGAAAGATCCGATGGATATTGCCTATTTGTTCTGGGCGATCTCGGCCGGTATCGTTCTCGGTGCAGGGTTGATCCCGCTCGCGATCTTCGGCTCGGTGTTTATCGGAGCGGTTTTGTACATCTTCTCGGCAAAGAAGCCGACGGACAAACCCTACATCCTGATCGTGGACTGTGCCGATGAAAACGCGGAGGCAAGCGTCAACGCTCTTATGAAGAGAACGGTGAAAAAGTCCCTCCTGAAATCAAAAACCGTTACAAAGACCGGGATGGAACTCACGATCGAGGTCCGCCTCCCGGATCAGGAGAGCGGTTTCGTGAACAAGATCTCGGATCTTGCAGGCGTCTCGAATGCCGTTTTAGTGAGCTATAACGGGGAATACATGACGTAAGATGAAGCATATCAATACCATCACTATTTTTCTGATCGTTGGTGCGATACTTTTCACCTGCATGCTTATGTTTAATCCAACGGCTCTCGGGATAACGACAAAGGATACCCTCTATGAGAGCACCCTTTTCGATAAAAACGGGATCACGACGGTCAATATCACGATCAGCGATGAGAACTGGGCGGACATGCTGGAAAATCCCCTTGAGGAGGAGTTCCATCTCTGCGATATCACGATCAACGGCGAGACGTACGATTCGATCGCGATCCGAACAAAAGGCATGACGAGTCTGTCGTCCGTTGCAAACAGCGATTCGGACCGATACAGTTTCAAAATAAAAGCCGATGAATATGTAGGCGGTCAGAGTTTCGACGGGCTGGATGAGTTCGTGCTGAACAATATCTATCAGGATGCGACCTACATGAAGGAGTATCTCTCGTATGAGATGATGGATTACATCGGCGTCGATACGCCGCTGTATTCGTACGCGGCGGTCTATATCAACGGGGAGTATTTCGGTCTGTATCTGATGGTCGAGGCACTGGAGGAGGATTTCCTTGACAGAGTGTACGGAGCGGATTACGGTGAACTGTACAAGCCGGAATCGACGTCAGGCGAGATGGGGGACCGGACGACCGACGGAGAGGGAGAGGGAGACCAAATGCCGGGAGGGAATATGACCCAGATGGATTTCGGCAACCGTACGATGCCCGACGTCAATATGACGGACATGATGGGTCAGATGGGCGGAGGCGGGTTTGGCGGCATGTCCGGCAGCGGCGGAGGAGCGGATCTGGTCTATACGGATGATGAGATAGACAGTTATAGTCAGATCTTTGATAATGCGGTGACTGATGCGAAGAAGTCGGATGAAAAACGGGTAATAACTGCGCTGAAGAATCTGAATGAAGGTACGGATCTGGAGACGTATGTGGATGTCGATGAGGTGCTGAGGTACTTTGCGGCGAATACGGCTCTGGTGAATCTGGATAGTTATGTGAGTTCGATGAAGCACAATTACTATCTGTATGAGGAGGACGGTCAGATTTCGATCCTGCCGTGGGATTTCAATCTGGCATTCGGCGCCTACGGGACCAGCGGCGCAAGTGATGCGGTGAATTTCCCGATCGATACGCCGGTGGCGAGCGGGGTTTCTCTTGAGGATCGGCCGCTGATCGGCGTTCTGCTGGAGAACGAGGAGTATACGGAGCTCTATCACGCGTATCTGGAAAAGATCGCGACCGAGTTCTACGGGGATTCGTTCGATGAGCGGATCGCGGCAATCGATGCACTGATCGGTGATTACGTGGAGACCGATCCGACGGCGTTCTATACGTATGATGAGTATCAGACGGTGATCGTGACGCTGGCGGAGTACGGGGATCTGAGGGCAGAGAGTATTCTTGGTCAGCTGAATGGAACGATCCCGTCGACCGAGGAGGGGCAGACGGAGAATCCGGATCTCCTGGTGGATGTGTCTGGTCTGAACTTTTCCGCGATGGGATCTATGAGCGGGGGCGAGGGCGGCGGCATGGGCGGAGGTGATAGAAACACTATGGATTTCGAGAATATGACGATTCCTGAAGGAATGACTGTGCCGGAGGATATACAGATACCCGCGTGATTCTCTGAAAAAAGATCAATTCCCTTTTTTCAGGCAGGACGTCCTTTCAGGATCTTTCAGGATTATGTCGTTCCCTGTCTGCAGCTCTCGTTTGACGCGGTGAAGATCCAAAAAAAAGATGCCCCTTCCCCCCCATAATAGGGAAGGGGCGGCACGGTCCGGGTGATAGTTGAAACAACCCGA
Organism: Methanocorpusculum sp.; assembly: GCF_030655665.1. Classification (NCBI taxonomy): domain Archaea; kingdom Methanobacteriati; phylum Methanobacteriota; class Methanomicrobia; order Methanomicrobiales; family Methanocorpusculaceae; genus Methanocorpusculum; species Methanocorpusculum sp. The sequence goes on from NZ_JAUSPQ010000005.1 coordinate 30,695, forward strand.
CATTATTTTCGATCTGAACGGGAAAACGCTAAAAACCGCTGCAGACCGATCGGACAGAGAGGTCAACACTACCTCTTCTGCCCTCACTATCCTGATTTGATTCTGAATGATATAAACCCCTAACCGCGCGGTGCGATAATGCCTCGACTTTTGGTGGAAACTGGGTGCTCAGTGAGTGAGAATGGGTGCTGGGGATGCAAAAAATCGGGGGAAGGGTATAATATTCGGGAGGGGTAAGGTTGGGTGCGGAAACAGAAGAAATACCACCGCGAATAATCGCGGTGGGATATCTTATAGTTCCAAAGAATCCCTTACACGAATTCAACGTACGCTCTCGCACCCCGAAAATCCACAACAACACAGATTCATCGAATCAAACCGCACATCCGATAGATCTCTTCGATAATAGGACTCTTCCCCAGAATATACGAATCCCTATCATCGGCATACCGCAAAGCCAGCTCTTTTTTCACAGCACCATACCTATCCCTGACATCCGGATGCTCCCGCAAATAATTGCGGAACGTGATATGTCTCTGCAGTTCCTCATTATCTCTTTTGCAGACATAAAGATGGTGCATCATCAAATGCGGTTTGCCCTCGTATTTAAACGCATCCCGACCCGGGATACCCAGATCTCCCTCATGACAATAACCAATTTCCTCCAGCAGTGATTTGACTTCATCAAAATTATCATCAATCACAATATCGATGTCAATAATGGGTTTGGCCGCCAGGCCCAAAACGGAAGTACTCCCTACATGCTCAATCGAAAGAACCTTCCCCGCAAGGACAGAGAGCGACTCATCTTCTATTCTGCGGAACTCATTCTCCCATGCAGGATTATACTCCTCCACAACCACATGTTTTGTTTTCATCGTATCCCTCGGATAAATTCGTACATATCGTTATAATCTCATATATCTGTATCCAGAACACTCAGAAAAAAACATCTACAAAATCCGCAAAACAGAAAAAATATTCAGGTTTCACCCAGGCTCTCCCATGCGAAACGGCCCGATGACCCTTTGAACGTGAAAAATTATTCGAGGTAATCTTTCGGAGTCGGGATCTGTTCTTTCAGACCCTTTCTCTTTCTGATACGCATAACGACTTCGGAAAGCATTCCCGGGGAACCGGAGAGAAAACGGCAAACTCAGTAGACTAAGCCGCAAATCAACTATATGCTCCGCTACTCACATAAAGGGGAATCGCCATAGAGCGGCATTCGGTTGCTGAACGGATATCCTTACTTGGATTTCTCTTTTCTCACTCCTTTAAAGGGAGTGCCGTCCTTTTTACCGTCAATAAACTTCCCTGTTTCTCCATCTCGTTTTCGGTAGCCGGAGGGGGTTTCCACTTGAGAACGAGGATCTCCACGTTCTTTACTTCCAACTGCACCCTTTCTGTGTCCCTCTCCTGTATTTGTTGCCATGTGTTTTACCTCAAAATACATTATTTTTCCACTATCCTTACGTGGTACGAATACCAATTCAGAAAACTTTGTGAGTAATCCGGGATATGGGCCCTTATCAGTTTTCTTTCCAGATACTTTGGGTTGAACTTTTTCTAATCTTTGGGATCCACGCCGATTTTTTCAACTCTGCCGCGTTACAGAGAAGCTGACCATACGTACTATGACAACGAGGACAGAGAAGGATGATTTGTGTGCCGCCTTTAGATTTTGTCTATAAATACTCTTTTTCTAAAAGATTATCGCTGGTATCAGATGCAGCACCCATAGCACAATTGTTATGATACCGGTTTTTCACTGATTCCCATTCCACCCTTGTTACCACATTTTCCTTATTTGGAGTCACGTGGGCATATATGTTCCGTCTAAAAATGACACCACAAAAAAAATGCAAAACAGAAAAAAATATTCAGGTTTCACACAGGCATATCGCCCATGTGAAACGGCCCGATGACCCTTTGAACGTGAAAAATTATTCGAGGTAATCTTTCGGAGTCGGGATCTGTTCTTTCAGACCCTTTCTCTTTCTGATACTCATAACGACTTCGGAAAGCATTCCCTGGGGAACCGGGGAGAAACCTGCGAACTCGGTAGACCACATTGCACGGCCTTCGGTTGCTGAACGGATATCTCCGGCGAAACCAAAGAGCTCTGCGACCGGTGCCTCACCGTTAACCACGATCTGGTCACCTTCGGACTCAGTCGTAGACAGAATACCGCGGCGTCCCTGGATCTGGGAAATTGCTGCACCCATCTGATCCTGCGGAACAGTGATCTGGATCTTCTGCATCGGTTCAAGAAGTGTGTCGCCAGCCATAAGAAGAGCTGCCTTCATACCGCCGCGAACTGCAGGAATGACCTGACCCGGACCACGGTGGATAGCATCCTCGTGAAGCTTCACATCGTGGAGTTTGATCAGAACATTCTGGACCTGCTCATCAGCAAGCGGTCCACCGTCAAGTGCCTCGTGAACACCATCAAGAACAAGTTCCATCGTTTCATTCAGGTACTGGATACCTTTCGTGCAGTCAATGAACATGTTCGAGCCGTAGATATCCTTCACGGACTTGGCTTCATCCTTGTCCATACCAAGTGCTACAAGAGCATCACGGCGGGGGATGTTTTCCATGTTCATCGAGATCTCGTTCGACTGGATCGCTTTCAGGATTGCTTCCGGCATAGGCTCAACAGACATAAAGAATCTGTTGTGTCTGTTCGGAGACTTACCTTCAACAGTACCATCAAGCGGCTTTGAGACCGTCTCACGGTAGACAACGATTGGCGGGGAAGTAACGATTTCTACACCCTTATCTCTCTTGATACGGCCGGTAACGACCTCAAGGTGGAGTTCGCCCATACCGGCGATCAGGTGTTCGCCCGTCTCTTCATTGATGTTGATACGGACAGTCGGGTCTTCCTTTCCGACCTGGTGAAGAACTTCGATAAGCTTTGGAAGATCCTTCATGTTCTTTGCTTCGACCGCGACGGTCATGACAGGCTCTGAGTAGTGCTTAAGGGACTCAAACGGCGTCATATCCTTGTTGCTCGAAACGGTTGAACCGACGATCGCATCGCTGAGACCGGATACCGCTGCAATATTACCTGCAACGACCTTGTCCACATCAACACGGGTCGGGCCCATAAAGATACCAACAAGCTGAAGTCTGTTTGCCTTACCTGCTGTGCCGGAAATGTAAACTTCCTGACCGCGGGTGAGCGTTCCAGAGAACAGTCTGCCGGTGGCGATCTCTCCTGCATGTTTATCAAAGGAGATATCGGTGATCATCATTGCGACCGGACCTTTGGCATCGCATGCATACATGGATTTACCAACTTCCGACTGGACATCGCCGTGCCAGATAATGTTACATCTCTTACCCTGTGCCTGAAGCGGGTTCGGGAGGAAGGTAACGACCATATCGAGAAGTACTGCGTGAAGCGGAGAAGCCTTTGCAAGGTATTTCATATCGCCTTCGTTACACTTGTCGATAACGGTCTGCAGGGAAACACCGGTCGTCTTGATGTAAGGGATCGAAATTGCCCAGTTGTAAAGAGCTGAACCAAAAGCGACGTTTCCTTTCATCGGATCGAGTTTCCATCCACCTTTAGTGTAGAGCTCCTCGTTCATGCCTTTGATGAGCTTGTTGACCTTGTCAATGACTTTTCCAAGACGGATCATCATTTCCTGGGGGTTAACCTTCAGCTCGTTGATAAGTCTGTCGACCTTGTTGATGAACAGGACCGGGTGAACACCCTCTTTGAGTGCCTGACGAAGAACGGTCTCCGTCTGGGGCATCGGACCTTCAACGGCGTCAACTACGACAACGGCGCCGTCGACGGCACGCATTGCGCGGGTAACATCTCCACCGAAGTCAACGTGGCCGGGAGTATCAATCATGTTGATAAGATACTCGTGACCGCCGACCATGTGGACCATGGATACGTTTGATGCATCAATGGTGATTCCGCGTGCCTGCTCTTCCTCATCCGAGTCCATCCAGCATGCCTTGCCGGAGAGTTCCTCACTGATCATTCCTGCGCCGGCAAGAAGGTTATCCGAAAGGGTGGTCTTACCGTGATCAATGTGCGCTACGATACCGATATTACGGATGTGCTCGGGATCATTCATGAGCTCCGTAATTCGTTCTACCATCTTTTTTCCGCGTGACATAAAACACCTTTTTTAAAAAAGAATATATGGGGAAATCACCGTGCGGATTTTGCAATCCGTTCGACTTCTTCCTTCTTTCCAACAGAGAAACACTTTGCGTCTCCCTTTGCTGCCATGATCAGCTCATCGGCGAGCACAAGGTATGCGGGTTTCTTTGTTTTGTGTGAACCTCTCCAGGTTGCAAGAGCAATGTATCTGAGGGCCGTGTTGACACGGCGGATCGGGGCTGAGTCAACGGACTTTGGAACGTTGATACCACCGTACTTCAGACGGACGGTCTCCTCACGGGGGCCTGCATTTGCTACGGCGTCAACAAGGACCTGAAGCGGGTTCTGCTTGGTTTTCTTGTTGATGACATCGAATGCGTCCATGACCATCTTGGTACACATCATCTTCTTACCGGTGTTGTATTCCTGCTGCATGAGACGGTTGATCAGTCTTTCGACGATCGCCATTTCACTTTTGGTGAACTGCTGCTGGGTAAGTCTGCCGCAGCTGCTCGGAACTTCGGTAGAGGTGACAGTGACGTAACGAACCATTCCTGGATCCTTTACGACAACTTCGCTCATATCCCACTTGTTAAAGAGAAGGATCTTGCTGGGGGTTGCTTCTTCTGTCATACTATTTACCTCCGTGCTTTCTCGGCACGTCCGATAACAAGTTCATTGAGCGAGACGCCGTTGACGCCGCTTACAACGAAACGGACACCGGGAATATCTCCCATTGAACGACCTGCACGACCGCCGATACCACAAATGGTGACTTCGTCGTGTTCATCAATGAAATTGATAGCACCATCGCCGACCGCGAAGGCGGTGACCTGACGGCCGTTTTTGATCAACTGAACACGGACACACTTTCTGATTGCCGAGTTCGGCTGTTTTGCTTCCACACCGACCTTTTCAAGAACGATTGCGCGTCCGATTGGTGCTCCCTCAAGGGGATCTGCTTTCAGTTTCAGTTTAAGCGCTCTGCGTGAGTAAACTGAGTCGCTCCACCGGAATTTCTTTGCGGTGCGAACGAGATTTCTAGCTGCGAATTTTCCCTGTCCCATGAAATTTCCTCATTGGTTTGGATACTATATTGTGAATGAACCCGCCCGGATTACAGGCGGGAAGGTGCGGGATCCTGCATGCAGGACCACGAACGCCTGCTGACCAGTCGTATCTGAAATAGATACGGTCTTCTCAGCGTGTTCCTATACTTATGAGCGGGGTGTGATAATAATACTAATGGACGCCCACAGAGAGATCAAAAAATGACGGTTTTAGAGATAATTTCGGGAAAGACTACGATTCAATAAGTATCTTTATATATTACATTTCAGGAACCGGTTTCGCGGATGCGGAAAAGAAACCCCCTCATGAGAATCCAGCGACCTGAGGAGATGAGGTCAAAAACATCATCCTCGCGGGAATACTGATGAGCCCCGAAGAAGAGTATTATGGTCTTGAAGGCAAAACAGTACACTAATGGTTACCCGGATCTATAAAGAAACTCATTTCGATGCATCCCACCGTCTGATGCATTACGAAGGCAAATGTTCCAGGCTGCATGGTCACCGCTGGAGTGTTGAGGTCTGGATGGACGGAACGCCGGACGAAAAGTCACGGATCCTGCTTGATTACAATATCATCAAAAACATCATCAATGTTTACGACCATCAGGTCGTATTGAATAAAGACGATCCGATGGTAGAGGCCCTTTCCCGATTCCAGACACCAGTTCTGACAAACGGCGACCCGACAAGCGAACTTCTCGCAGAGGACATCCGTGAGCGGCTCAATACCTTCTGCACAGAACAGGGCCTGAGCGCCAGGGTCGCAAAACTGCGGGTATGGGAGTCGGAAGGCTGCTATGCCGAGGTCTTTGCAGAATGAGAGTCACGGAAACGTTTGTGAGTCTGCAGGGAGAGGGCGAAAGACAGGGTATGCCCTGTTTTTTCCTCAGGCTTTCTGGCTGTAATCTCAGATGTGCCTGGTGCGACACCGAATATTCATTCGAGAAAGGGACCGACAGAAGCGTGGATGAACTCGTAAAAGAGATCGCGGATTCCGGTCTTTCCTATGTCTGCGTGACCGGTGGAGAACCCCTTCTCCAGAAGGAGGAACTGATTCCCCTGCTGGAGATTCTTGCGGCCGCAGACATTCATGTGGATATCGAAACAAACGGCACGATCCCATTCAGCGATGTATCTGAATATGCGTCCATTTGTATGGACGTGAAGTGCCCGTCGTCCGGGGAGATGAGCGATCTGTCGCTCCTGTCGACCCTCACCGAAAAGGATTGTCTGAAATTTGTGATCGGCGACGAAGCGGATTATCTGTATATGGTCGAGGTCCTTGCCGCCCATAAACCGAAAGCCCCGGTCTGTATCACCCCGGTTTTCGGGACGGAGACGGGCTGGCTCGTTGAAACGATCATAGCTGAACGTCTGCCGGTCAGATTCCAGCTTCAGCTGCATAAAGTGGTGAATGTACAATGAAAAAAGCTGTATGCCTCCTTTCAGGAGGAATGGACTCCACAACCCTTGCCTTTGTCGCAAAGAAGATGGGGTATGATATTCTGGCCCTTCACGTGAATTACGGTCAGAGAACGGAAAAGAAAGAACTTGAATCTGCGAAGAAGGTAGCTGACGCCCTCGGAGTGGTGGAATTTCTGGAGATCTCTCTCGATTACTTCAAGAAATTTGGAGGGAGCAGTCTGACCGATATGAACATCGAAGTGGAGGAGGGTGTGCTTGGCAAAGCAGACAACCCGAACACATATGTGCCGTTCAGAAATGGAAATCTGATTGCGATCGCGACGTCTTACTGCGAATCGCGTGACGGCGAGGCGATTTTCATCGGTGTCCAGTCAGGCGACCACACGGGATATCCGGACTGTACTCCCCGGTTCATCGAGGCGATGCAGCATGCCATTTATGTGGGGACCCAGACGGAAAAGTCGATTGAACTGCTGACTCCTTTTGTTATGATGACCAAGACCGACATTCTGAAGGAAGGGATGGAATTGTGCGTTCCGTATGAACATACATGGTCCTGTTATTCAGAGAATGATGAGGCATGCGGGGTATGTTCGTCCTGTCTTGCACGGCTGAAGGCATTTGCGGATCTCGGGATGGAAGATCCGATCCCCTATAAAAAATAATTTTTAAAATACGCTCTTTTTTCGTATCAAAAATCCGGCAGACAAAAAAAGAAAAAAAAAAGGATTACTCTGCGGTTTCCTTTTTCGGCCGCTCGGGTTTCACATACGTGATCTCGTAGATCTCGACGCTCCGCTCGGAGGGAGTCGCCGACTTTGCGTACTCCCGTTCCATCGAGAGAACGTCGAACTTACACACATCAACACAGTTCCCGCACATCACACACCGGAATCGATCGAGTGTCCAGATCTTCTCGGTCCGCTGAACGACGATCGCCTGCGAAGGACACCGTTTCATACACATCATGCATGACGTGCACTTCGACGGATCGAAGACCAGATGACCACGGGTCCCCTCAAAATTTTCCAGAGGCACAGCCGGGAACATCACCGTCGCAGGAGCGTGGTAAAACTGTTTCAGAATCGTTTTAAGCATCTTCATGACAGCTCACCTCTCCATACAGCCGATACACGGATCGATCGTTAAAACGATCTGCGGGACATCGGCAAGCTCACAGCCTGCAAGGATCGATACCAGAGGCGGGATATTCGTCAGGGTCGGTGTTCTCACGCGGAACTGTGCAAGATTCTTGGTTCCGTTCCCTTTCAGGTAATGGATGACCTCGCCCCTCGGCTGCTCGGAGCGGCTGAAGTATTCTCCGTCGGGATTACCCTTCACGGCTGTGAAAACTTCGCCGTCCGGCATATCAGTAATGACCCGGCGGATGATCTCCACCGACTGGAACAACTCCCTGCATCTGACCGCACAGCGTGCATATCCATCGCCGCCTTTTTCAACGACCGGTTTGAACCCGATATCGCCGTAGGCGAGATAGCCGGTAGACCGGGTATCCTGATCAAGGCCGCTGCCGCGGGCCGTCGGACCGACAGCTCCGAGATAATAGGCATCCTCCTTCGAGAGAACACCTTTGCCGATCAGACGTTTGGTCAAGGTATAATCATTCAGGAACACGTTCGTAAGGTCCTTCATCTCATCCTCAATTTCATCGAGCCGGTCATCCATCTCCGAAAGGAAGGAGTTTGCGACATCACGTCGGACACCGCCGACTTTACAGACACCCTGAATAACACGGCCGCCGGTCGTTGCCTCCATCTCATCCAGAATCGATTCGCGAATCTTCCATGCCTGATAGAACAGGCTCTCGAATCCAAGCGAGTCGGCAAACAATCCAAGCCACAGAAGGTGACTGTGGAGACGCGAGTACTCGCCCCACATCGTTCGAAGATACGTCGCCCTGGGAGGGACCTGGACGCCCATCATGCCTTCTATTCCCTGACAGAATGTCGAGGAGTGCGTGAAACTGCAGATACCGCAGATACGTTCGGCGAGAAACACAAAGTCCTGATACTCGCGGCGATCCACCAGGCTCTCGAGACCGCGGTGGACATACCCGATCGACGGAATCGCCGAAACGACATGCTCGTCTTCCACGACCAGATCAAGATGGATCGGCTCGGGAAGCACAGGATGCTGGGGTCCGAACGGGATGATCGTCTGTCTGCCGGTCATTCTTTCGCCTCCTTGACAACAGTCACCGTAGGAGCAGGCTGCTCCTTCTTTTTGAACGGATAAGGAACGGATGTTTTGATGAACGTTCCGCCGAAATCAAGAGACATGCCTTCAAACGTAAACCCGTACAGGTCATGGATCTCGTTTTCATATACAAATGCCCCGCCGTAGGATGACCCGATCGACGGGATCTTCGTCCCTTCAGAGACGGTAATGCGGTAATGCCGGAGATCCGTCTCTTTTTCGAATGAGTAGGTGATATAGTAGCCTTCGTCAGCGGGCGTGCAGGTCACAACAACCAGACGATATCCGCCGTTTCTCATATTGCCGGCAATACTCTGTACATCAGCAACTTCAATGGTATCGATTTTCATATTCATTTTTTTGCCTCCAGAGCTGCACGTTTCTCTTCCAGAACGCCAAGTGCCTTTACAATTCCCTCAATAAGTGCCTCGGGACGGACGGAACATCCGGGGACATACACATCCACCGGAATGATCGTGTCGACGCCGCCGGAAATATTGTAGCAATCGCGGAAAACACCGCCGCTCGATGCGCAGATTCCCACCGCGACTACTACCTTCGGTTCCGGGATCTGGTCGTAGAGATTTTTCAGGACAACTTTGTTCTGTTCGTTCACCCCGCCCGTTACCACAAAAATATCGGCGTGTGCAGGGTTTCCGGTGTTGATGATGCCAAACCGCTCGACATCGTAGACCGGTGTTAAGGCGGCGAGAATTTCTATATCGCATCCATTACAGCTGGACGCATTGTAGTGAAGGAGCCAGGGGGATTTTGATGCCGAACTCATAATAACATACCTCCAAGGATGCCAAGTATGACAATGTTTCCGACCCCGAAGACGAGGGTGATGATCCAAAGACTCTTGATCGTCATCTTCCAGGTCACACGCGGGAAGACATTATCTATGACAATTTCCAGAAGGAACACGAGAACGATCGCAACTGCGGAAAGGACCGGATACCCGGCAAAGAAGATGAATAACATGGAGAGGAAGATTATCATCTCATACCAGTGAGCGATCTCGACTTTGGCAAGACTTCTGCCTGAAAGGGAGGAGGTCACACCTTTCACCAGTTCCTGATGTGCGTGATGCGAGGTCGAGATATCGAACGGAGACTTTCTGAGTATGAGAGTCAAAACGGCGATGAATGCGATGAACACACCAGGCAGGAAAACGATACCCGGCATACTAATAATGAGCATATGATAGGTCTCGAAACTGCCGGTGACCAGGTAGCATCCTGCGGCGAGCAGGATCAGGATCGGTTCAAGGATCATGAGACTGAGAAGTTCACGTTCTGCACCGATGTGGGAGAACGGCGCGTTTGCCGCATACGCTGCAAGGATAAGGAAGGTGTGGGCAAGTGTCAGAGAGAAGACCACAAACAGGAGATTGCCTCCGGTAGCGAGCATTGCTCCGGAAAATGCGATCAGGACCAGGTATGCAGTAGTGAAGATGATCTCGACAGGATTCGAGAACGCCTTCTCTTTATGCCAGAGTTTGGCCACATCATAGAACGGCTGAAGGAACGGGGGGCCGACCCTGGACTGGAAACGGGCAGTCAATACCCGGTCGCATCCGGTAAGGAGTCCGCCGAGGATCGGGGCGATGACCAAAAATAACACCGGCCCTACAATAAACATTATATCCATATCATCACCCCCATAAATCCAAGAACAAGCATCACGATGATCAGGATCCCCGAGATCACCCATGAGGGTTTGAGAAGGGCCTTCTCACCGCAGTACTCTTCGAGATAGTAGTTCGAGGTTTTCGCTTCTTTGTAGACGCCGAGAGAACCAAGGAACCTGCCTTCGGTATCAACCGCACGGCCTCCCAGATACGGCGGGATCGTTCTGCCTTCTTTGGAACCAAGGAATGCCCCAATAACAAGGAACAGGAGAATGACGGCCATAAGTCCGAGCATGACCAGGGTATCATTGAAGAACAATCCGTTATTGCTCTGATAGAAGTACGGACGGATCGTGTTCAGGTACGGTATGATCACTCCCGTTATGATCGCCGGGAACCCGAGACAGCAGCCAACCACAAGAACACCCATGACGATCACCGAGATCTTCTCGGAGATGTGGAGGGCAATTTTTTCCGCAGGCGGTCTGTTCATTCTCATGAACAGTTTGCCGAGCCATTTGGTCCAGAAGAAGATGGTGAAGGCACTTCCAAAGGCAAGAATTGAAACGAATACGAATCCAAGCGGGGCGGTAAGGAATGCTTCCAGAGCTACCCACTTGGAAATGAGCATACCAAACGGCGCAAGATACATCCCGCAGATACCGATGACCATCATCGTGGCAAGGAGCGGGAGACGGACCAGAAGTCCGTCCATGTCCTCAATGTCCCGGCTCCCGATCTTATGCTCGACTGCGCCGACACAGAGGAAGAGAAGCGCCTTGGCGACAGCGTGGAAGATGATCAGGAGAATCGCCGCCATAATTGATTCGGCCGTGCCGATACCGGCACATGCGGTGATCAGACCGAGATTCGCGATCGTGGAGTAGGCAAGAACTTTCTTTGCGTTACTCTGGGAAATCGCCATGGCCGAAGTGACCAGGAAGGTGAAGGCACCGATCAGAGCGAGGAAGATCCCCACCCAGGTCTGCGAGAAGAGGGGAGCGAAGAGTACCAGAAGATACACACCTGCTTTGACCATAGTGCTGGAATGCAGCAAAGCTGATACCGGGGTCGGGGCAACCATGGCTCCCGTGAGCCAGGTTGAGAACGGCATCTGGGCAGCCTTAGTTAGACCGGCGACGGCGATAAACGCAAGGGGTATCGTCAGTACAGATACATTCGGGAAGTGGAGCAGATTATTTACGGAGAGCAGACTTACCGGTGAATTTATCCGAATCAGGAAGGTTATTGCAAGGGTGAAGCAGATCCCGCCGATCAGGTTCATCCACACTGCACGAAACGCATTGTTCACTGCTTCGGGGGTCCGGGAATACCCAATCAGGAGGAAGGAACACAGCGTTGTTATTTCCCAGGCACACAGGATCCACATCAGATTATTTGAGAGGACGAGCCCGAACATTGCCGAGAGGAAGAGAAACATCACAGCGAAGAAGTAGCGTTTCCGCACCGGAACACCGATCTGGTGTTCATGATAATCCTTCATGTAACCAAGAGCATAGACACAGATGAGCGTCCCGATTATACCTATGATAAGGACCATGACAACCGAGAGATTGGTAACCATGAATGTCTGGATCACCTCATGGTTGTCAATGCCAAACAATTCGAGCCTCACGATAAGGATCAGCTGAATAACCGAGAGAATAAGAGGTAGGATTTTCCGGTATTTTATGGAAAGGCCCAATATCACGAGGGCTATGGCGAGGTCAACGATAAATAAAAGAATGCCGATCCATTCAGCATTCTCGATAGTCACAGATACGGGAGCGAGCAAAGCTTTCCATGCAAGAAAGATGGATGTCCCGATGATTATGACCGAGGTTATGCCTACGAGGATATTGCGGACAAGGTCGGGTTTGAAGACCGCTAAAAGAACAGCGGCACAAACAGGAACAAGCAGCAATATCAGTATGGCAATGAGTTCCGGCGGGTACATAGATATCACTTGTTGAAAGTATGGACATTCATCATTATTAATCATTCTAATCATACTCAGGATAATTCTGTATTTTCAGAGTCTATGAGATAAGATGCTGCAGAAAAACCTCATGAAAAATAGAAAAAAAAACCAAAAAATAATTAGATATATTGTTATTATTTCAACGAACGCACATCTTTTCCTTAGTAATACGAGCTGGAATAGGATCCTGCGGTCTGCAAATTAGAGCGGATTATTCCTGAACACATGGGGTGAATGATGAATGAAGACAGGAGAAATACCAGGAAATACTCCTCATTCTACTGAAAAGACGCGCCCGGTAATGAAAGCTTAAGTTTTTTTTTTTTAAAAGGTTATTGGTCGGGAACGAATTTCGTTCCGTAATGGATGATACCGTCCGAACCTTCGCGGTCCAGAACGCGGAAGACGGATGTTACCGGCATACCGATATGGACCTCATCCGGCTCACAGATGAGATGGGAGGTGACCCTTGTTCCTTCTTCGAGTTCTATGATCGCGAGAACATACGGTTTCAGGGCAGAGAACTGCTCACTTGCGGCAGAGAGGACCGAGTAGGTCAGGACCTTTCCTTTCCCGGAGAACTGGCAGGGAACAATTTTTCCATCCCGGCGGCAGTGAGGACAGATCGCCCTTGGCGGGAAAAACACATCGCCGCAGACATCGCATTTCGTTCCCACCATGTTATATCTCTGGGGGATCTCTCTCCAGAATCGTGCTACTGTCATTTCAGGCCCTCCTGAAGATGTGTGATACAACGGTTGCGCCGGTTCCTCCGACATTCTGTGTCATACCTATTTCTGCTCCTTCGACCTGACGTTTGCCGCCTTCGCCGCGAAGCTGCTGGACGACTTCCCAGATCTGTTTGATACCTGTGGCACCAACCGGATGGCCGCATGCCTTGAGACCTCCGGACGTATTTACCGGAAGCTTGCCGCCAAGCTGGGTCTCGCCCTGCTCGGTGAACTTTCCGGCAGTTCCCTTCGGAACAAAGCCGAGATCCTCGATCGCACAAAGTTCAGCGATCGTGAAACAGTCGTGAACTTCAACGAAGTCGATATCCTTTCGTTCGAGTTTTGCCTGCCGGAACGCCGAGTTTCCTGCGGCTACGGTGGCACCCATCGTGGAAAAGTCTGGACGGTCGTGTAATGCGATCGTGTCGCCGGCCTGTGCTGAGGCAAGGACCCTGATCGGCGTGTCGGTGAACTCCCGTGCTTTTTCAAGCGGGCAGACGACCACCACTGCGGCACCGTCGGAAACGGGCGAGCAGTCGAAGAGTCGAAGCGGGGAGGCAACGAGGGTCGAGTTCATTACGGTCGACTGGGTGATCTCATTCTGGAACTGAGCGAACGGGTTTCTTGCTCCGTGGTAATGGTTTTTCACCGCAACCTGGGCAAGCTGCTCGCGGGTCAGTCCATACTTGTGCATGTAGTCACATGCGATCATTGCGTAGAGACCTGGGAATGTCGCTCCTGCGAAGCTCTCCCATTCACGGTCAGCGGCGCCGGCGAGAACATCCGTCGAATCTCCGACATCGGTCATCTTCTCGACACCTGCCGCAATGACGACGTCGGACATTCCGGAAGATACTGCGGCTACAGCCTGACGGAATGCAAGACCTCCGGATGCACAGGCTGCCTCGACTCGGGTAGCCGGAGTGTGGAGCTCGCCGCCGAGTCCCACGTAATCGGCAACGAGTGCCCCAACGTGTTCCTGACCGACGAATCTGCCCGCGGACATCGAACCGACGAATAATGCATCGATCTGTTCTCCCGCCACATTTGCATCTTCAAGTGCGGCGATTCCTGCTTCTGTACACAGATCACGGAAAGATGTGTCCCATCTTTCTCCGAATTTCGTGATTCCTGCACCTATTACTGCTACATCTCTCATGATTCAACCTCACATCCGGATCTTGCCCTTATGCCGGGCATACACTGCATAGTCAAGATACTTCTTTGTGGAAAGCATCTTCTCAACGGTCGGACCCTGGGACCGGTCGATCTTATTCAAAATCGCGTCGGTCACGGTAATGTCAAAGGCATCGGATCCTGCGCCGCTGCCGTAACTTGTAACAAAGATCCGGTCACCGGGTTTTGCCACATCAAGAATTGCTGCGAGGCCAAGGGGAACGGCACCACTGTAGGTGTTTCCAAGTGTGGGGGCCAGAAGACCGGCCTTGATCTGTTCCTTCGTGAATCCAAGCATTTGTGAAGCTTTCTGCGGGAATTTGGCATTCGGCTGGTGGAAGACTGCATGCGTATAATCGGAAGGCTTCGTTCCGCGAAGTTCCATCATCATTTTTGCAGCCCCAAGGGTGTGTTTGAAGTACCCGGGGTCCCCGGAGAATCTTCCTCCGTGTCTGGGATAATCCTCTCCTTCGCGCCGCCAGAAATCCGGCGTGTCCGAGGAGTATGAGCAGGTGTCATGGATAACCGCTATCGGATCATCATTACCGATAACGTATGCCGCTCCTCCGGCAGCAGCCGTATATTCTAGTGCATCGCCGGGTGCTCCCTGAGCAGTGTCCGCTCCGATCGCGACGGCATACTTCATCATTCCTGATGATACCAGGCCCATCGCGGTCTGAATGGCGGCAGTTCCTGCCTTACAGGCGAACTCGTAATCTGCTGCCGTCATAACGGGTGTTGCACCGATTGCCTCTCCGACCGTGACTGCGGTCGGTTTAACAGCATACGGATGTGACTCGGATCCTACATAGACTGCCTTGATATCGGCAGGGTCCACTGGACGTCGGCGCAGAGCCGAGCGGGCAGCCTCAACAGAAAATGTGGCTGTGTTCTCATCGTAATCGGGTACGGCTTTTTCTAAAACGCCAAGACCGCCGGTGATCTCCGCGGCGTTCGCTCCCCATACACGGGCAATCTCTTCGACTTTTATTCTGAAACGGGGGATGTATGCCCCGTAGGTGATTATGCCTACCATTGTGTTTTCCTTAAACGTGTAACGAGATCTTGAACTCCCAGGGGCGTACAGAGAACGGTAATGTGATCTTTTTCTGCAAGCTTTTTGACGAGCGGGCTGACATGTGCCTCATCTATCCCCTGAAGGATTA
Source organism: Methanocorpusculum sp. (assembly GCF_030655665.1). Taxonomy (NCBI): domain Archaea; kingdom Methanobacteriati; phylum Methanobacteriota; class Methanomicrobia; order Methanomicrobiales; family Methanocorpusculaceae; genus Methanocorpusculum; species Methanocorpusculum sp. The sequence continues at coordinate 46,229 of NZ_JAUSPQ010000005.1, forward strand.
CATACGGGGGTTTGAACGGAGTGACACGGATCGCGATCATTGGAGATTTTCCGGTCGAAATATCCGTGAAAATCAGAGCGCGTTCGGTACTCCATCCATAAATGCGGTTGAACTCATTGGGAGAGAGATTCAGAATGGCATTCGTACTGTTAATAACAGTGTAGCCAAAAATCTGAGAATCAAGATCGCCGCAGATGAGGGTACATTCAATCTGTTCCGATAATTCCCTGATCGGGATAGAGGTCGCGAAGTCATGAATATCATAAATGACCTCGTCATCATAATCCGAGAACAGGAGTTTGCCATACTTTTTGATGTATGTCCCACCATTTTCTTCGTCAACATTCAGAAGCGAGTCTACGATTTTTCCAACGACACCAGTTCCTGGACTTTTTCTCCTGCCGCTCTCATAATCACTGATAACGGATGGAGAAACTCCAAGATGATCTGCGAGTACTCCCGGAGCTATCTGAAAACTTGTACGCCATTTTTTCAGGGCTTTTCCGGGTGAATCGGAGAGGGTGATCTCGCCTGCCATCTTTTCGGCAAGCTGCTGGCGAAGTACCGGCTTCATACCTATCTGTATTTCGTTACTTACATAAAAAGCTGGTTGTCGAATTCGTCAATACACGAATACAACCGATACTAACTCATAAATAGTAACCACTCCAACACTGGGTTATGTATACGATAGATGCTGAAGATGCGGCCTGTCTGCGGCGAATTGCCCTGCTTGGAGGGTGTAAAGGACCAGTACGCCTTTCCACACAGGCTCTGGGAGACCAGCTCGGGATCAGCCAGCAGACCGCATCACGCAGACTTCAGTCACTCGAAAAAGCACAGATGATTTCACGGACCGCAGAGTCGACCGGTCAGTTCGTTCTCGTGACACGATCCGGAGAGGAGCATCTCCGGCGGGAATTCTCCGAGTACAGTAAAATATTCGATGTAAAAGATGAGCAGTATATCCTTACTGGTACCGTCATATTAGGCGTCGGCGAAGGAAGGTACTATATGTCCATCCCCCACTATCAGGAACAGTTCGAAAAACTCTGCGGATTTACTCCGTATCCGGGGACGCTCAATATAAAACTCAACCCGCAAAGTGTTCTGGTCAGAAAACGGATGGACTCCTTGGAATGGACGATTGTTCCCGGGTTCAAAGATGAACACCGCATGTTTGGTGAGGCACGCTGTATCAAATGCACGATATCCGGTATTTCGTGCGCAATAGTCGTGCCCGGTCGGACCCATCACCCGGAAGAGATTATTGAGGTAATTTCCGGAACACATCTCCGTGACGCCCTGGACCTGAAAGAAAACAGTGAAGTCGTTGTGGTCGTTGGATAAACCATAACTTTTTTTAGCACAATTCCGTGTTCACATACGGGAAAAGAAAATCGGCACCTGAACCAAATCAGGTATCAGTCAAAGGAGAATACATCTTCGACTGTTGTGTGAAAATATCTGGAGATCCTAAACGCCAGTTCAAGGGACGGATCATACTTACCCTTTTCTATGGCAAGAATCGTCTGGCGGGTCACACCCAGCTCTTTTGCGAGAGCATCCTGCGTCAGATCATGCATAGCCCGGTAAACCTTGATCTTATTCTTCATCTTCGCCCCATACCCCGAACTTACGGGCGTAATAGAACCTGAATCCGACATAGATGAAGAGTGCCGCAATGATCATCACAAGCTGCAGTACGGCAAATAATCCGAGTTGTGAAATCGGGATCGTCTCAGGCGGGACGGGAAAATACGATACGGATTCAAACCCCCCGACGGGGAGCATCGAATCATTTGAACGGTGATAGGTAAATGATTGAAAACCCAGGGGACCGCTGAAAACATACACGATCGTAGCAAGATTCACGGTCAGGAAAAGAACGACCGAGGCTCTTATCGTCGCAGACGCGGTTTTCATATCGATCAAAATGGTCCGTTCATCCTGAACGATGTCGGTAACACGTTTTTTCAGAACGAAGAAAAGCACCGCTGCGAGAATAACAGAAGCCGCAATGATCAGCGGACTCGAAAGTTCTATCGACAGCCAGAATAAAAGAAGCAGAGAGACGGCAATAAGACCGTATATAATATAGAACGTATTTTTCTTCATCAGTTAGTCCTACTTTATGTTAATTGAACACTATAAGGATTTGCAAAATATAAAAACCCGCCCCGTTGTGTGTGGGATGGGGCGGGCGTTTTTTTTGTATGGTGGTATGAGAAAAAATCTGATTCTGCTTTTCCTGTTGTGTGTACTGAAGTATGAGAGGGCGATCCCCGTCCAGCCCATACTTCAGCGTATAATGTATTTTACATAATGTAATATATAGTTTCCGTTTTTGAGCAAAATCTACCTGGTGCCGGACAGGAAGAAAAAAATCCCCGGATCATTTATGGTGGTGTGGACCTGATTCGGGGTTCGCTGGTGTGTGTATGGTTCTATATGGGAAAATCTGTGTTGTCTGTGTCCTGAAGAATCAATAAAACCGACTCTTCATTAACACGTATATAATTCATTTAACCATATATACATTCTGAACGGGGACCTTTTTTTCGTGAACCTTAATCACCGTACAGCACACATCATACGGATAAGAATGCCTTCAATCACCACCGGAAACCTCACCGACCAGCCGCGCTATCTCCCAATAACCGCAGAAGAGCTGAAAAATACCGGCAGGACTAAACCTGACATCATCCTTGTATCGGCCGATGCCTATGTTGATCATCCGTCATTTGCCGCCGCACTCCTTGGACGAACACTGATAAACGCAGGATTCTCCGTTGCCATTATAAGCCAGCCCGACTGGAAAGACAGAGAAGGAACAGACTTCACACAGTTTGGAAAACCAAACCTCTTCTTCGCCGTACTTCCCGGAGCCGTCGATCCGATGGTAAGTGCCTATACCCCTGCACTCCGGCGCCGGCATGACGATGCATACTCACCCGGTGGAAAACCCACCCGCCCGGAAAAAACGACCCTTGTTTACACAAATATACTTCATCGTCTGTTCAAAGACACCCCGATAATCATTGGAGGGATCGAAGCAAGTCTCAGACGCCTCGCTCATTACGATTACTGGAGCGACTCGGTCAAACAGGGGATCCTTGCGGATGCTCCCGCCTCGCTTCTCGTCTACGGAATGGGTGAGCTCCAGATGATCGAGATCGCCGAACGCCTGAAAACCGGCGAAAGCGTCAAAGACCTCACGGATATCAGAGGCACCTGCTACACGATGAGCATAGCAGCGTTCCGGGAAAATCCTCCGGCCGGGACCATACTTCCCGCATACCCGGCAGTAGTAAACAAGGAAACCTATGCGGAAGCGTTTAAGATCCAGCATCTTTCTAAAGATACGCTGATCCAGCCCCACCCGAAGACCGTCGTCGTCCAGAATCCTCCGGCACGTCCCCTTACAAGCGAGGAACTCGATATCATCTACGAACTGCCGTACACAAGAAAACAGCACCCGGCATACAAAGAACCGATCCCGGCACTCACCCCGATCCAATTTTCCATCACCACCCACCGCGGGTGTTTTGGCGCCTGTTCATTTTGCGCCATCACCCATCATCAGGGAAAAGAGATCGTCTCACGAAGTGAGGAATCCGTTCTGAAAGAGGCTGAGCGGATCGCGAAAATGCCGGAGTTTCGGGGAACGATCTCGGATCTCGGCGGACCGTCCGCGAATATGTATGCCTGCAGCTGTGCAAACTGGGAGGAAAACGGGGCCTGTCTCGACAAAAACTGTGCGGCATGCCCTTCGCTGAAGCTGGGCACAACCGAACAGATTTCCCTGCTCAGACACGTATCGGCGATCAGAAAAGTCAAACATGTTTTCATCAGCTCGGGAATCAGATACGATCTCATTCCCGAAACAGAAGACGGGGACAAATACCTGAAAGAGCTGACCGAACGCCACATCTCCGGCCACCTGAAAGTTGCACCCGAACATATCAGCGACCGGGTAACGCAGCTGATGAACAAACCGGGAAAAGCGGTCTTTGATGCCTTCTGCAAAAGGTTCGATGCCCTCCAAAAGGACAAAACGAAGAAACAGTATCTCGTGCCGTATCTGATGTCATCTCATCCCGGATGCCGGATAGATGACATGGTCACCCTTGCCCTCTATCTCAGAGAAAAGGGGATGTACACCGAACAGGTCCAGGACTTTACTCCGGTTCCGATGACCCTTTCAACGGCGATGTATTACACCGGACTCGACCCTATGACCGGGAAAAAAGTCCATGTCCCCCTCGGAGATGAGAAAAGGATCCAGAGAGCCCTTCTTCAGTGGAAAGATCCGAAACAGTATGATTATGTCATCTCCGGACTTTTGAAGGCAGGAAGAAGTGACCTGATCGGGGACCTGGTGCCTAACAAAGGTCTGCCCCCGGTAAAAAAATCAGGCAGCTCGAAAAAAAGAAGAGTTTAAGTCTTTGAATCCTGCTCACAGGCGAGAGCTTTGGGCTTTTCTCCCTTGAAGAAGAATCCTCTGTAAATCATCGGGACGATCACCGTCGTCACAAGGGAGACCACCACGATCGCGATAAACAGCTCGTTTCCTAACTGGAGAAGATGCTCCGCCTCTAGGGGGTCTATAGCTGCGGCCGCCATCTCCTCAAACCGATTCAGTGCAATAAGGCCAACGATCATGGCCACCTCCCCGCGAGGGGTCATCCCAAACCCGATGAGCGCCGAGTCTCGCCAACTCATCCCTGTTAATTTGGCCGGGATACCGCAGCCGAAAACTTTCGTGATAACAGCAACGATCGTCAGGATCGCGATGAACAATATCATATCCTGAGTCAGATATCGTAAATCTGCGATGATACCGAGTGACACGAAGAATATCGCCGCGAAGATGATATACAGATACTCGGCGCCGAGTTTGATATCCATACTATGCTTCAGACTGACTCTGTTCACACAGACACCTGCAAGGAATGCCCCGACGATAGCGGATATCCCCACCATTTCAGCCATCATTGCATAGAAAAATGCGATCATCATCGCAAAGATGAACACAAATTCCGGGAACTGTCGGGCGATCTTTGTTTCATCCATCTTGGTGATCAGGAGAGGAATAACTTTGACACCCACTCCTGCCGCAATGATTACGAAACCGAATGCTTTGATAACGGTGAGACCGATTCCGAGGGGAACAAGTTCACCGGTCGAGGCAAGATCAGTACAAATCGAAAGCACGATCAAACTTAAGATATCATCGATGACCGCAGCCCCGATGATCGCTTTCGCGAACGGCTGATGGAGTTTGCCCATCTCCCGCAGAACATTTGCCGTGATCGCGATACTGGTGGCGGTCAACGCGGTACCAATGAAAATGGCACTGTAAAAGTCCATGCCGAAAAAGACCGCGGTGATATACCCGCCGACCCATGGAACAACAACTCCTATGAAAGCAATTAAGATATATCGCCAGTTGGTGATATCACGCAGTTCAAACTCGAATCCTATCACAAACAGCAGAATAATTGCGCCAAGTCCGGCGAGACTCTGAACGAAGTCCGTATAGGTAATAAGTCCGAGGACACTCGGACCAACGATAAGACCTACCAGGATCTCGCCGATAACCGCGGACTGGTGGATCCGTGTCGCGAGAAGATAACCTCCCAATGCCACGAATAACAGAAGACTCATCTGGAATTCGATGGTGGATATGAGTTCTTCCAACATAAGTATCTTGAATTTAGGTTGTGCTAGTAAAAAGAATTTCTCTTAAACACTTTGAATTCTAGTAATCCGGATCCTGTTTTGCCGGGCAGAAATTACATAACGCCTGAGGTAGATCCTTTTCCCGGTCACGGATCGGGCAGTAAACAATGTCTCCCACCTGCCGGATCCGAAGTCCTCCCGGAAACGGCATGCCGACAGGATGACCGCAGCCCCCCTTCACGAACATGACATAGGCAAACACCAGACGGTAGAAAAATTTTGACAAGGGATGATTCTGGGTAGGGAGGGAGTTCTCCGAAGGACCGACATTCTGAAAACAATATTCTGGAACATCGACCCAGTATTTTTTCCAAAGATCAAGATCGGAGAGCGGACCGGAACAAACGATACCGGGTCGGTAATCCTGCATGAACTCATGGTACTGATCGAGCAAATCCATACAGAACGGTTTGTACATCCGGCGGTACGGATTCGGGAGTCGGTCAACCTCACACTTTAGATGCCCGCCGATGTACTGCAGATCAAAAACCGTGTAGGCGGACAATGCCCTGCCGATAATTTCTGCCGCCGCCTGATTCGACTCTGCAGAAAGAAGAGCCGTCACCGTCTCATCAATGAATTTGCGGGAGGATGAAGCGGAACGTGAAAAGATGTCCATTGATTGATGATTATACCATTGGACCCGGAGCCTATAATATCTGTGTCCCGGAAAACAGTACATGTTTATATTCCGACAGGTCGAATACAGTGTAGTTTTCATGGACATTCTCTACGCTGTAGTCGTCATCATCGGTCTTGTTGCCTTCGAGACCGTTGCCAGCATAGATAATGCCATAATCAATGCGGATATTTTATCGACGATGAAGGCCTGGGCCCGCCGCTGGTTCCTTACATGGGGTCTTATCATCGCGGTGTTCGGCGTCCGCGGTCTTCTGCCCTGGGCAATTATTTGGGCGTCAGCCCCCTCGCTAGGTCCGATCGGAGCGCTTACCGCGACCTTCTCCGGCGACGAGACGGCGGCTCTCGCGATCGAGCAGAGCGCTCCGTTTCTCCTTCTCGCAGGAGGAGTGTTTATGGTTTTTCTGTTTCTGCACTGGTTCATGGCAGAGCAGAAGAACTGCATAGTTCCTGGAGAACTCGCTTTCTCGAAAACCGGACCCTGGTTTTATGCGGCGGCCGCGATCATTCTTCTGGCAATAGTTTACTTTACTGTCCAGATAAACCCGTTCCTCGCCGTCGCAGCAGTCGCGGGTTCGGCGATCTTTTTCATCATGCAGGGATTCCGTCTGTTTGCTGATGCCAAAACTCTGGAGCTTGAGAAGGGGACGGAAAATCCGGATGAAGCGGGACACAAATCCCAGATCAGTAAACTGATGCTTCTCGAAGTGATCGACGCGACATTTTCCATAGATGGAGTCGTCGGCGCATTTGCATTCACCATGTCGGTCCCTCTGATCCTGATTGGTAACGGCCTCGGGGCATTAGTGGTCCGTGAACTGACGATTCGAAACATTGACAGTATCCGGAAATATGCCTATCTCAAAAACGGAGCGATGTACTCTATATTCTGTCTGGGTATCATCATGTGCTCGGAAGGATTCGGTCTGGAGTTGCCGATCTGGATCGCTCCCATCCTTACAGTGTCCATCGTTGCAGTCTTCTTCGGACTCTCTCTGAGAAAAATCAAGAAGCATGATTACGGAACCTGTCCGGCGCCGAGAAAAGAGTAACTATTTTTTTAGAGAGGATTTCCGCGGTGTTATCCTCAATCCAATTCGGAAGGGAGATTGACACTACACCGAGTAAGTCCCATTTTGAATATTATATACTCATACTTCACATACTTTACGTGAAGTTTACGCAGACCGCGTAAACATTAAAAACCTGTGGATCTCCCTCTTTTTCAAAAAATACCCAATATAATAAAAATACAAATATAATTAAAACGAAATTTACGTAAGAGAGGAAAACGCCCAGCAGACTTTCTGAACCCCAAAACCCTCTGCATTTCCCAAAATCGCGTAAACACGTAAACATCAAAAATCCAGCCTCATATCTCCCTCCAAATCAAAAAAGAAGACCGGGAATTGTTCACGCCCAGCCCGTAACCACCCCTCCCCTCACGGCAGCTCAGAGCTTTCTGCAGAGGATAGCCGCGTGATCTTTGTGATAGGGATCGAGCCATACGCTTTTCTCCACCACGTATCCGCCTTCCTTCAGCTCCGCACACGTGTCGGCAAACACCTCATCGGCAGACTTTCTGATATCCACACTCCGCGTTTTCAGCATGAGAACGAGACGGCCGCCGGATTTTATAAACGGCAGATGCTTCACCGCGATGCCCGCCTGATTCGGCTGGGCAACATCCTGATAGAGCATATCCGCTGGTTCGAGGAGAGCGGCGTATCGAACAGGACGGGTCGCATCCGCGTAGATCGGAACGATATTCTTACGTTTCTTTGCGACCGCGAGGAGATCCTCCATCGGGCGGGGGGCAAACTCTACTGCGTAAACTGACTCCACATAATCCGCGACATGGGAAACGGTCGTGCCGTTCGCGGCTCCTAGATAAAGGACGACCTCATCCTTGCCAAGGGAGGTCGTTTTGTCCAGATACCAGAGGGCGGCAAGTTTACTCCGGTACGGGTCCCAAACGCGGAAGTTCCCAAGCATGCGCTCATTATACACTCCTCCTGAGCCTTCAGATACGAGTGTGCCTTTTATGTCGATCATAACTCTCCTCCAAAAATTTTGTCGATCTTTGCATTCGCCTGATCAACAAATTCAGCATCCAGTTCGCCCCGATACAGATCCAGACGGGCGGCGATGGCAAGTTTCGCCGCAAGCTGACGGGCAACCTTTCCGCGAACTTCCTTTTGTGCATTGTGGACCCGACGATGCTGAAAGATGATGCCGTGTTTTGGCGAAGACGAACCCGTCCTGATGTGAGAGAAGAGGGCCGACTCGGCACCGATCACCTGTATGGATGAACCCGGCATTTTTGCTGTTGACTCAAGACCGCCTGCACGGGAGATAAGCCGTGCGGCAACAAGGCCGCCGACAAGAGCACTCATGTTCGGGATAACGGTCATTGCCTCCCGGGAAACCTCCTTCATCAGATCGGTCCTGACTCCGGAAAGAGAGAGGATCTCCCGTGCCACACGCTTTAAAGAGGGACTGCCGGACTTTGCAATTTTCTGAACAAGGCGGGGACCATTTGCCCGAGTATATTTATGGGACGTTCCGGGCGTTATCGCCGCATGCCAGTCGGTCACCCGTTCCGTGAGGAGGTTGATCACATCATCCATCTCGTCGAGGGTCCGGACCATCTGGAGAAGAGCGGCGTCTTTTTTATCAAGATCCGCGGCGATCCCTTTCATTGCGAGGAAAATGGATACCTCCCTGACTGCCCGGATGTATTCTTCCCTGGTTGAGATCAGTCTGGCATCTCGAAGATCTTCCCAGTTACAAAGGACGGACGGTATTGTGGCAGTATTCAGTATCCGTTCTTCGCATTCCGCCGGATCTATCGATATTTCTCCGGCCTCCCCATACCAGTGCATATACTAATGTGGGAGGTTTGCGGGGATATAGATAGCTGAGGGATCGAAACTACCGGAAACCAACCATAACAGTTAACATTAACCCCTCTCAATAATACATCATGCTCAATAGATACAAAGGATGTCTTATCGGAGCTATCCTTGGTGACGCTCTCGGGATGCCGCACGAGACGACCACCGCACATTTTTCAACAGAACCGACCTTTGGAAAGGCACACAAAGGTCATCCGAATCATAATCTCCTCCCGGGCCAGTACACCGACGACGGACAGCTGATCCTCATAGCCTCACGGATCCTCGCAGAAGGTGCCTGGAACAACACCGATTACGCAAAAGAACTTCTCAAAACCTATACCTTACAGAAATTCAGATACCCGGACGGGACCATTTTTGCCGCATGCAAAAAGATGGAAAAAACCGAAAACCTCACCGGATCGGGAATATACTCAGACAGTGCGGGGTGTATAGGCCTCGCGATTCCCTTTGCTCTCGCATACAGGGACCGAAAGGAGATGGCAAAAGATCTTCTGGCTGCCTGTACGGTGACCCACACGCACCCCGGCGTACACGCGGGCGTGATTGGATGCGCCCTTCTTTTGAACACCCTTCTTGAAACAAGTGATGTAGAGGCAGGATTTGCAGCACTCCGGACCGCGGCAGAAAATATGGATCCGATGCTCGCAGGAAAAATAGCCAATGCGATCAGAATCGAGCAGACCGGCATGCCCACACCTGATGCCGTGAGTATTCTTGGAAACTCCTCCTCAATATACCATACACTTCCCCTTGCAGTCTTCTTTTGCAGACGATATTATATTCCGCGTGAACTCCTCGGGATATCCTCCACCTGCGGGGGAAATGCCGATACGGCCTCACTTTTGTGTGGAGCATTTTGCGGGGCCAGATTCGGAATATCGGCCCTCCCGGGGGAGCTTATCCCCACACTTGAACGGGCGGGGATCTTTGCAGATCTTGCAGAAAAACTCATGAACCGGGAAGCTAAAACCCCGGACGAAGAGTCCGGGGAATAACATCTTTAAACTAGTTGTAAACCAATAATTTACGTATGGATATAGCGATTATCGGAGCATCCGGTTATGCCGGGGGCGACCTCATCAGACTGCTGCTGACGCACAAGGAAGCAGACATAGTCTGTGCCACGTCACGAAAACTGGCAGGCACCCCGGTAACCAAAGATCACATCCACTTGAAAAATCTCATTGACCTTGAGTACACAAATCCTGATGTTGAAAACATCGACGCGGATTTTGTTTTCCTTGCGGTTCCTCATACCGCTGCCATGCAGTATGCCGGTAAACTGAAAGAGTGCGGTATAAAAACGGTTGATTTCTCCGCGGATTATCGTCTGCCAAGAGAGATCTATGAAAAAACCTACGGAGTGAAACACTCTGATTACTTCAAAGCACCGTACGGTATTCCCGAACTTCACCGCAAAGATGTAAAAAACGCAAGTTTTGTTGCAAACCCGGGCTGTTTTCCAACCGGGGCGACCCTTGCGGCAGCTCCGGTTGCAAAACTTGCCCACACGATAATTTATGATTCAAAGAGCGGAGTTTCCGGAGCTGGCGACTCGATTTCAGAAACCACACACTTCCCAAACGTTGCTGAAAACATCCTTCCCTATAAAATAACATCCCACAGACATCTGCCGGAGATGCGTCAGGAGGCAGCATTCCTCGGATCGAAAGCAAATGTCTACTTCACCCCACACCTCCTCCCCGCTATAAGGGGGATCATAACAACTGCGCATATTCTCTTCAATGAACCAATGGAGCTGGAAATGATACAGAAACTCTATCAGGACTTCTACAAAAACGAACATTTTGTCCGACTGCAGCCTGCAAAACTCGGAGGGGTCAGAGGTTCGAACTTCTGCGACATCAACTTCGAACTTGAAAATGACGGGACAAGACTTGTTGCCGTATCGGCAATAGACAACCTAGTGAAAGGAGCCTCAGGTCAGGCGGTCCAGAACATGAACATCATGTGCGGATTTGACGAAGCCGAAGGTATCAGAATGCCGGGGATGTTCCCATGACCGCAGAGTTCAGAAGCATCTGCGCCGTGGAAGGGGTGAACGCCTGGGGTATGAAAGAGGGGAAGTACGGCCTTGCTCTCATCCAGGCATCCGGAACCGGGGCAGCAGTCTTCACGAAAAACAAGGTCCGTGCCCCTGTCGTTAATTTGATGGCGGAGCGGACCAAACGCGGAAAACTCGCAGGCATCATTGTGAACTCGGGATGTGCCAATGCCTATACAGGGAAGCAGGGCCTTTCCGACGCAGAAAAAATGGCAGCGATCGGGGCAGAGGCACTCGGGATCAGCGAACTCGAGTGCGGGGTCGCAAGTACTGGAGTGATCGGACGATACCTTGATCTTGACCTGATCAGAAGACAGGCAGGAAACGTTGCCGGCCAACTCGCACACTCCCCAGAGGCGGAAACCGCGGCGGCAAAGGCAATCATGACGACCGACACGCGGGAAAAGCATGCAGTTGTGCGCCGCGAAGGATTTACGGTCGCGGGTATCTGTAAAGGCTCCGGCATGATCGCCCCAAACATGGGAACGATGCTTTCGTTCGTGTACACCGATGCGGAGATCCCGGCAAAACAGCTTCAGGCCAGCCTGAAGTCTGCAGTGAAACGGAGTCTGAACAGGGTCGTCGTAGATGGAGATGAAAGCACAAACGACTCGCTCTTCTGTACAGCAACCGGAGAAGCGGGACATGTCCCGGTGAGCGAGTTTTCCAAAGCGCTTGAAACTGTCTGCATCAGTCTTGCAAAGCAGATCGCAGCAGATGGAGAAGGCGCAACGAAAATGCTTGAAGTCAAGGTGTACGGCTGCAAACGTGAACGTGACGCAGAAAAAATCGCAAAATCAGTCATCACCTCCCCTCTCGTGAAAAGTGCCGTCTACGGCGAAGATCCAAACTGGGGCAGAGTTGTCTGTGCCGCAGGATACGCCGGCGTTGAGTTCACGGTCGAGGAGCTTTCTCTTTCGATCGGTGAGGGGGAGAGCGAAACCCAGTTAGTGAAAAATGGTGTTATTGTGGCGGACCTAGTACGGGCAAAAGCCGCGATGGCAGGCGACCACGTGGTTTTCACCCTCATGCTTGAATCAGGAAACAAACAAGCCACCGCGTGGGGCTGCGACCTCACGGAGAAATACGTGGAGATCAACGGGAAGTATACAACATGAACAATAGACAAAGTGTGCTAATGGAGGCACTTCCGTACATCCGGAAGTTCCACAAAAAAACGATCGTAATCAAACTCGGCGGACATGCTATGGTCGATCCGGGCATCATGAACTCGGTCGTTCAGGATGCCGTTCTGCTCCACTACGTTGGAATGCGTGTCGTTCTCGTCCACGGCGGCGGACCGGAGATCACGCTGAAGATGAAGGCCCTTGGTAAAGAGGCAAAGTTTGTCGGCGGTCTTCGCGTGACGGATGAGGAGACACTTGAGATCGCCCAGATGGTCCTTGCTGGAAAAATCAGCAACATGATCGTTTCGATGATCGCAAAGAACGGTGCAAAAGGCGTGGGCATCTCAGGAAACGACGGCGGTCTGGTCATTGCAGAGAGGATGCCTCTCAGAAAGATGATGGTCGGTGATGAGGAGGTGGAGGTGGATCTCGGCTTTGTTGGAGATGTGAAGGAGATCGACTCAAAGCTTCTTGAGACTTTGCTGGATGCAGGGTATATCCCGGTAATTTCACCTCTGGCTCTCGACCGGAAAGGAAACGACCTGAACATTAATGCCGACACAATGGCCGGAGAGATCGCCGTCGCATTAAAGGCGTTCAAACTGATTTCTCTGACCGATGTGGACGGGGTAATGAACAAAGACCGGACCGAGATCTTCCACAGACTCACGCTGAAAAATGTGGATGCACTGATGTCGGACGGCACAATTTCCGGCGGGATGATCCCGAAGCTTGAGGCAAGCGTAAACGCGGTCCGTCATGGTGTTGAGGGAGCACACATCCTGAACGGGAATTCCGAACACAATCTGCTTCTTGAACTGTTCACCAATGACGGAGTCGGTACGATGATCACTGCCTCGATGATCTCGTTATAAACGAAAATACCCAATCTTTTTTTAGGATGGATATCCTGCCCATCAATGAAATTGAATTTCGATGCATATTTATTACCTGCGGTCCTAGTTCTCAGTAATGGGTTTTATTTGTCCGATGACAAAAGAGAGATGCATGGGCAAGCAGTGCAAATTCTGGCGTGCCGATGCAAAAATCGATAAAAAAGCCGATACATTCTATGAGCTGAGTACGGGAGAGTGTCTGTTTATCAAACTGGCAAACCATCTGCTTATGAAGTAAAGGCAGGAAATATTATTTTTTCTATTTTGTGTATTATGAGATATATTCCGGAACCCTGATCATTAAGATCTCAGAATAAAAATCAAAAAATAGATGATATTCCAACAATCATTCAATCGATAACCAGCATACTGCCGAAATATGTCGAATCGTCCGCCGGCTCCATATATATCAGGACATAGGTTTCCTGCATCGTCTTCGGATCCCAGACCTTGCTGTACATCAGTCCGCCGCCTTCCTGCGACAAAGAAATACCCTCACGTATGATCGACATACCATACGAATTACTCATACTCAGCTGATTCGTCCCGACCAAAGACGGATCCATCGAATATGCCAGTATCGTGCCGTTTTCCGAAACAGCAAACGGATACAACCCCCCCTGTCCGTTCAGATCACTGTTTGGATCATTGATCAGATCCGTTACTGCAGGGATCCCCTCAATAATTGTGAGATAATCCATACCTCTCACCTGACTGACCAGCTCCTCACGCTTTTGCCAGTCAATATACGATGTATTCGAAAACGGCTGATCCTCCAGATATATACCAGAACCGATGAACCATGTATCATCAATGGCCATCACATAGGATAACTTCATCTCGCTCACAAAATTATTGGCCGGATTTTCATACAGAGACATCACAAATCCGCCGCCAAGATTTGCCCGAGCGACCGTTCGCTGGATATACTTGATGCCTGTCGTATCCTGCAGATACCAGCGGTTTTCCCCGATCAGATCCGGCTGATGCGGGAGTGCCAGGACCGTACCATTCATGTCATAGGCGAAAATATACAGTTCGCCGTCTATATATTCCCCGTCTGGATCATTGAATGCGGCAAGAGCTGCTGTCTTACCTACTTTAGTTGCATACACGTAGGCATTCTCGACAAAACTCTTCAGCTCCTCCACACTGACGTTGGATCCGCCGGTTCCCGCGCTTTCGGGAACATTATCGGTAAGAACAACACGCCACTCCTTTTCGGGTCCGATAAACGCCGTGTTCCAAACTGCATTTATCTGTGTTTCTTCAACTCTGGATGTATCGTAGAAGTGATAGGAGATGTTCCCGGATTCATTCGTCAGAACAGTATTCACCATATTCTGGAGTTCGGGCGTCTGAAAAGAGGGATCGTCCGTCAGGTATTTTCCGATCTCTGCGGCATTTTCATCATAGAACATCAGACTAGTGGTATGCATGGCCCATAACGTATAGCCGTATTCGTTCTTGAGATACTCAGTCAGTCCGGAGAATAAACTATCTATATCATAGGAAAGCCTGAGGACGCCGTCATACTCACCATTAGCATCATACACAGGTGTGATGATCATAAGCCCGCGGTCCCCATCCTGGTATTGATAGAAATCCGAGACCATACAGGAAGATCCAGCGGCTTCAAGTACATCCACCGGATAATTGAGCCTGGACTTGGTTACGCCCGGGACCCACCACGGATCAAGGTATCTGGTCGTGGAGATCAGCGTATTGTTCCTGTCGAATCTGCCTATCTCGACCGAGAGCGGGATCTCGCTCCTGAGTTTATATAATGCGAGTTCCACTGCAGGATCATCTGCCGGGATACCATCCAGTTCGCGGGCCGTATTCCACAAAGAGGAAGTAACAGATTCCATCTCAGCCTCAATGATCTGGATAACCGGGGTCAGGGCGTCGTTCATTTCATTTATCTGCTCATCAGACACAGGTTTTAGATCAGTTGGGCTGGGGGTTATGCAGCCGGCAGCAGACACAAGAAGTACTGTGAGGCACAGGAGGAGGATTATTGAAAATGCATGTCGGGCCAATCTTATCACCACTATTCATATACTGATATGGATGTGCAGTAATTATAGTTAAGCATTATGGGAGTCGCACACATGCTGCATATCTCCATGAATAATCATGATAATAGAGGTAAAACTATGGAAAAACTGGAAAAATAAATAATAATGCATTGTCAGAAAACTGTTAAGACAAGCTCTTTTTCAGCCAGTTTCTCAAAGCTACCAGCTGTTCTTTCGTGTGAAAATAATGCTCGCCGTTTTCCGCGATCTCGAGAACGGCCGAATTCTTTTCTGCAAAAGCGGACACTTCAGCCAGCGGCACCAGGTCATCGTTCCTGCCGTAAAGAATACCGGTTGGCACATTCCAGGCGCCGATTGGGTGGGTTTTTACATAAAAGTAATAATCCCAGTAGAGCGTTATCCCGATCGGGAGGACGATCTCCTGTTTTTCTTTCAGCATCTGTTCACTTACCTGAAAGCCGGTCATGAGATCGTCGATGATCCGTTCCATACTGATCACGGGAGAGAGAAACAGGCTTTGTTCGACCGGCAGATCCTGATATGCCAGCATACCAAAATACACCCCCATGCTGCAGCCGAAAAAGCTGATATGGTCCGAAATAGAACAGGCATACTGATAGACCGCCGTCAGATCGCTCACGCACGTATCAGGTTTGCAGGGATACATTTTTTTCGAACGTTCCCCGTGTTCGGGAAGATCGAAACTCAGGACCTGATATCCTTTTTTGACCGCTTCCCCGGCAAAGATCACGATCGGCTCATCCGCTTTGTTCGACATGTTTCCATGCACGGCGAGATAGAGGTTTCAGGTATGTTCTCCCCAGAGAATCGCCGGGATGCTGATGGTTTTATTTTGGATAGTGACGGATTTTTGTAACATTTACCTGCCTACCTTCATGATTTTATTAACAATATGAGATTTTTCAGCAACCCCATATTTTTGTAAGATGGTGAAATCTAAACTTCATTTATTCTATTTTCCATTATTATGATGTTTCTGGATTGGGTAGTAATGTACAGAGAAGTTTCCCGTTTACGTTATTCACTTGATAAAGGTTAGTGCACAAATAATTTGTATATTTTAATATATCATCTTTCAAATTATCTTCGATATTTTCACCTAGGTAGATATTTTTGGGGTTGGTATAGTCTGGATAATACACACCATATTGCAGAGGATCTACAACTTCATCCTCGTCATACATTGGATTTCCTATGAATGGTTCGAAAAAGAATGCACGCCATTCGTCTTCTACATGATATTCTGAGGATTTAAGGAGTGATATGAGGATACCAAAATACCAGAGAAACATTCGTCCGTTAACTGGATGGATCCAACCCTCATTATCTCCATTAATTACAAAATCTGACAGATCAGCTGGTTCATCCAGATAAATCATCGGATATAAACGTTCATAGAGACATGGTTGTGAATACCCCCACCATGTCTTATTCCAGGTTGCATCATATTCAACACAGATACCCTTAGAATTATCTGCATAGTTGCACCACATATCTGGATTTAGTGGATTAGTTGTGAAAGAACAGAGCTTCAGGGTTGATCTCAGAACATTTTTCTCGTCATTGATACTCAGATTTTGAAACTCGGTTACAATCCTTCTCTCCTCCTCGTTATATGATTCGGAAATTGGGAACCGATACCATCGTCCATCAAATTTATCTGAATAAATTTTTGGATGTGCAAACCAATGTGCTTGATTTTTAATAAATTGTTCCGCATATTTGGGTTTGAGATATTTACAAAATATTTTCGGACGATTTTCTTGGAGTAATTGGCAACCTTCATTTCGTTTATCAACATCGTCATTAAAAAATAATCGATAAAAGTTCCTCACCCATTCAGAATTATACATGATATGATGATTTACCTGAGCTTTTATTAAGTGTCGTGTCACCACCTACCCATCTTAGTCATCTTCACATGGAGATGCAGTAACCCCGAATAAAAAAGTAACAAATAATTCTCAACAATATTGTGGTATAAATTATTACAGGGTCCAACGAGATGAAGAGCGAGATAATTTTCAAAGGGCTGTTGTCTAAGTTCAACTAAAAAAGGGAGAAATTTATACCGCCTCTTTTCCGAGATCGAATGCCTTTTCATTGATCTGGATGGTCTTGGGCGGAACGTTACGGCGAACCGCTTCGGACAGGGATTCAACGGCAAGCGGGAGTTTATGTGAAGCCGCACCGAGAAGAACGATGTTTGCCGCAAGGGGATTTCCGGCCTTGGCAGCAATACCCGTAGCATCTACGAGGATCACCTTTGCCGTACCAGCTTTCAGTTCGGCCTCGACATTATCGATGGTCGGAACCTGCTGTTTTCCGGAAAAGACCGAGGTCGGGACAACTATCTCACGGTTCACGACCATCACGCCGTCAGGTTTGAGGAAGTGACGATAGCGCACCGCCTCAAGGACATCGAATGCGATCAGAAGATCTGCGGTGCCCGGAGCGATCAGAGAACCGAACTTGCCGTCGATCCGGATGTGTGTTTCCACCGAACCTCCGCGCTGGGACATTCCATGTGTCTCGGCTCCCCGGACATGACGACCCTCGATCACGCAGGCGTCGCCCAGAACATTCGAGGCAAGGATCGTCCCCTGCCCGCCGATACCGACGATCAAAACATCAAAACTCTTTTTCATTGTCTCGCACCTCCGCGGTGGATCGCGCCCGCCGGACAGATGTCCGCGCAAACGCCGCAGCCGGTACAAAGAGCGGTGATCTTTGCGGCGCCGGTCTCATCTGTCTCGATCGCCGGACAGCCGTACTTCAGGCAGGCTCCGCATTTTGTACACGCTTCCGCATCCACGACGTACCGGTTTCGTTTGATCCCGAGCCGTTTGTTCATGATAACGCAGGGCTGTTTGGCGATGATGACCTTCACCCCGGGTTTTTCCTTGGCTTCCCGGAGAGTGGCAAGAAGATAGGTCAGATCATACGGATCGACCGACTCCACATAAGAGACCCCGCAGGCTCTCGCCAGTTCCTCGAGTGAGATCTTCGGTGACTCTTCGCCGGTCGCAGTCAGACCGGTGTTCGGGTTCGGCTGGTGGCCGGTCATGGCGGTGATCCGGTTATCCAGAATGATCACGACCTGATTCGTATTATTGTACACCGCGTTGATGAGCCCGTTCACTCCGGTGTGGAGGAAGGTCGAGTCGCCGATCGTCGAGACCACGTCGGTTCCCGGGCAGGAGTGGGCAATGCCCGAGCCGACCGTGATCGAAGCTCCCATACAGATCGTCGTGTCGACGGCTCCGAGCTGGAGACCGAGCGTATAACAGCCGATGTCGGACGGGAACACGCCGTCTTTGAAGACCTTTTTTATTGCGTAAAAAACCGAGCGGTGGAGACATCCTGCACAGAGGATCGGCGGACGGACCGCAACCTGGGTCATTTCCGGTGAGGCAGGGAAGGTGTTTTTCGCAAAACCGACCTTTTCAAATGCTCCGGCGATCAGGGCGGGGGAGTATTCTCCCTCATGAGGGAGATAACCGTCAAGTTTTCCATGAACGATCGTCGAGGACGCGGCCTGGAGTGCCGCTTCTTCGATGACCGGCATAAGCTCTTCCACAACGAGGACCTCGGTGTGCTGAGCAAGGATGCCCAGAAGCCAGTTCCGGTCGATCGGATATGCACTGATTTTGATGAACGAAACGTCATCCGGGATGATCTCCTCGACATAGGAGATGGAAATTCCTCCGGCGATAACCGCCTTTTTCCCGCGGATCTCTGCAGAGTTGAGACCTGCCTCCACTAAGTATTTTGCGACCTCTGGCTGTTTTTTCGTGAGGATCGCATGAAGGGGACGGGTGTTTGCCGGGATCACGACGTACTGCTTCGGGTTCTTGACAAACTCGCCTTTCCGGGTTGAAGGAGTCGGCGTACCGAGAGTCACATCACCCTTTGAGTGGCAGATCCTCGTGGTTGGACGAAGAAGAACGGGGAGAGAGAACTTTTCGGAGAGTTCGAATGCGGTTTTCGTAAAGTCATGCGCTTCCTGAGCGGAAGAGGGATCCAGACACGGGATCTGGGCAAACTTCGCATACATCCTCGAGTCCTGTTCGT
Source organism: Methanocorpusculum sp. (assembly GCF_030655665.1). Classification (NCBI taxonomy): domain Archaea; kingdom Methanobacteriati; phylum Methanobacteriota; class Methanomicrobia; order Methanomicrobiales; family Methanocorpusculaceae; genus Methanocorpusculum; species Methanocorpusculum sp. Next base: position 65,759 of record NZ_JAUSPQ010000005.1, read on the forward strand.
TCTGCGAACTGTGCGCGAAGGGATCGTCAGCCGATAGAACCACAAACCCACCTTTCGTCCCGGTGTAGGCCGAGGTCATAAGAGGATCCGCCGCGACATTCAAACCGACATGCTTCATCGTCACAATCGACCGAAGGCCGCACCAGCTTGCAGCCAGAGCATTTTCGAACGCGACTTTTTCGTTAACTGACCATTCTACGTAGTACCAGGGATCTTTTCCGGCACGCAGTCGGTCAACTACCTCGGATGACGGGGTCCCGGGATACCCGGAAACAAAGTCAACGCCCGCTTCGAGACAAGCATGGGCTATAGCGTCATTTCCAAGGAGGTATTTCTTGGGTGTCTCATCTGCCATATCTCCATAATGTTTGGCATGATAAGAGAATAAGGCTACGTCAGAGGCAGGAAATGGATTTCAGAACCTATTTATATGGCAACATCCTATGTAGTAAGGTAAAAGGGGGCCCGTAGCATAGCTAGGTGGTGCGCCCGGCTGATAACCGGGAGGTCATGAGTTCGAATCTCATCGGGCCCACTATTTTTCTGATTTTTGTTGTGTTTCTGTGATCCTGGTTTCTGTTTCTGCAACGCGTGCGCTTCCATAAACGTATCGAAAAAAGAGAACAGGTTTTGGGTATGACCGTGTTCAGGTCGTTTTCTGCTGAAGAAAGCCGAGGGTCAGACTGAGTGCGTCGAGGAGATCCTCTTCCGCGAGGGAGTAATCCCGGATCGCCGAGAAGAGCATGTACAGGATATCGTAGCCGTAGAAAGCAAGAGCATCTTCCGTTGAAAGGGGCGAGGCATAGGTATCGACCACAAAACCGTCGGTCGAGAACATCAGTTCATAAAGGACACCCTTTTCCGATGCCACACAGAACTGCTGAGTGACCTGTTTTTTGGGATCATCCGGCCGGAAACTTACGGGGGTCTCGGATTTCCCGAGGATGATCATTTTGTCAGGGTAATACATCTGGTCGTAGAGATCCCCTTTGGCATCCTGTTTTGCTTTCTGCAGGAAAAGTGAGCCAACTGCCTGTACCACCGGAACAACGGCCGAGATCATATTTTCGAGAAGGACCTTGTCCTCCTTAACGATCAGGTCAGCGGTATCCTGCTGTTTTGCTTTTGTTTCTTTGATGACATCCAGGAGACGGTCAAATCCCTGTTCTACAATAGGGTCCATACAGTATAGTTTGACCGTCCCGATAGATTAACTACGTGCCTTGTGCTATCTGTATACAAGAATAATGGATTATTTCATCGCCCTGAACCAGATTCTCATCCTGTTTCTTTTGATAGGAGTCGGATACTTTGCACGAAGGATCAAGATTTTGAACGACGCTTCCGTCTCTTCCCTCTCGAAGTTCCTTCTGCATATCTGTATTCCTGCGATGGTGATCTTCTCGATGCAGATTCCTTTCACGAACGAAGTTCTCATGAAGGGGGAGTATCTGATTTTAGCAGCGTTTGCTTACTACGGGGTTGCGTTTCTGGTTGCCTGGTTCGCTCCCATTCTGATGCGGGCAAAAAAGGAAGAGTACGGCGTATTCCGGTTCATGCTCATGTTCTCGAACTCGATGTTCATGGGATTCCCGATCCTTGCGATGCTGTATGGACAGGACGCGATTTTTTATGCGGCGATCTTTAATATTCCCTTTACCATACTGACGTACTCGGTCGGCATATGGCTCCTGAGAGCACAGGAGAAAGATAACGGGAAGATCTCGTTCGATCCGAAACTCCTGTTAAATCCGGCGTTTCTTTCAACGATCCTGGGACTGATCTTCTTCCTGACGTCGTTTTCGATCCCTGACCCCATTTACAGTTCTCTGGAGCTGCTGAACAATGTTACGACACCGCTCTCTCTGGTAGTGACGGGCGGGTTCCTCGCCCAGCTGAAGTTTGCCGCGATCTTCAAAAATGTCCGGCAGTATATCGTTGCGGCGATCCGTCTTCTGGGTATGCCGACCCTGATATATCTGATCTTCTCGCAGTTCATCGACGACCCCCTGATTCTGGGAATCATCGTGGTAACGGCAGGGATGCCGGCGGCAGTAAATACAGTGCTGCTTGCAGAGGAACATAAAGCTCATCCAGATATTGCGGCCCAGGGTATCTGTATCTCAACGCTGCTCTGTCTGGTGACCCTACCACTCTTGGCGGTGTTTTTGACAGGGTGAGATAGGGGACACGTAAAAAAGAGGAAACGTTCCTGATTATTGTTCAGAATACCAGGCGGCACCCTCATGCATTTTCGCTATGAAGGTATCCTTCCCGGAACGCCGGAGTTCCAAAAGAGCGTCCAGAAGATTTTGAACCGCCACTTCACTATAGGGGTTCTCTCTCTGGATAGAATAATAGAGTGCTCCGTTCTCCCGGGAAACCTCTTTGGATACAGCAATCTGTCTGGAAAACGTTGTCGATGCCGCGGTACAGAGTGTTTCGAAAGGAAAACCGCTTTTGACAAGTGCCCCGCTGAAAGCAAGATTTACCGCATGGGAAAGGCCGAGGACGTAAGCAGCGATCGGATCGTGCTCCTCAACTTCCATTCGAAGAATAGTCCCGCCGCTGAAAAAACCTGCCACTTCATCCACAGCAGCGCTGTTTCCAGAAGAACACACGATGATGTTTCTGCCGGCGATTGAGGCGGCACCCGGTCCAAACATTGGATGGACTGAACATATCCTGACTCCGGACGCTGCCGCGTTGCGGAGAACCGGTATGATTGGAGTTTTCACCGAGAGAATATCAAAGATGAGGGCATCTTTCTTCTCTGAAAGAACCTCCTTGATGATTCCTGCAGAGATACCTATCGGCGTCGATACGACAATGACATCGGCATCTCTGCACCCGGATGGAATATCCATTACGGGATACTGTGACTCTTCTGTGCAAACATCATTGATAGTTACGATGTGACCTCTCTCCGCAAAAAATGCTGAGAGCCATCTGCCCATACCGCCGTTTCCCCCTATAATGAAAATCTTCCGGGGAACAGCACGGCGAGGTATCCTTCCCTGCACGTCAACAGATTCATCGATAACCGCCCGGGCGATCCGTGCGGCCGCCTCTGGGCTCACTCCGAAACCTTTCCCGGCGTCAACATACCTTTGGACGACGTTTTTTTCGACGGCGGGAACCACGACCTCCTTGTTCGCTGCTGCCTTTTTCTCGCCGATCACCAGAGCGATTTTATTCCGGCGGCCAACCAGTTCCATGATCTCGCGGTCGATCGACGCCAGTTCATCCCTGAACCCGTCAATTTCAGACAAGAAATCCTCCTCTGAGTGCAAGATCTGCAAGCGTGAACACAGTCATCGCCTCAACAACAATCGCTCCCCTGTTCGCGATACAGGGGTCGTGGCGTCCTTTCACCGAAAGATCCACATTTTCCCGGATCACCAGATCCACGCTCATCTGCTGTTTTGCGATCGAAGGAGTCGGTTTGAATGCCACTGAAAAATCCAGAACGCCGCCGCTCGCCATCCCGCCAAGGACCCCGCCAGCATGATTCGTCAGCGTGACGACGGAATCTCCCTGAAAACGGTAGGCATCGTTGTTCCCGGATCCGCGAAGACCTGCGGCGGCAAACCCCTCGCCAAATCCGATAGCCTTCACACCGGGAATGGCGAAAACCGCTTTGGAGATCTCGCCGTCGAGCGTGTCAAAAAACGGCTCGCCAAGACCTGCAGGCAGACCCGCGGCAAAGCACCGGACGATTCCGCCGACACTGTCCCCCTCCGATTTCGCGGTGAGGATCTCGGTTCTCATCCGGCTCTCGATGTCGGAAGACATTGCCCGAAGCGGATTGATCCGTGACCTCGTCAGCACATCGGCAGGATCGTAGGTATTTGTATCGATGACGCTTCCGATGCGGGTAACGTATGAACCGACGGAAATCCCCGCACTGCCGATCAGATCCCGGAGAAGAGCACCTGCCGCAACGAGAGGCGTCGTCATTCTGCCGGAAAACATCCCGCCCCCCCGGATATCATGAGCCGAACCGTATTTACAGACCGCTGGGTAATCGGCATGACCCGGCCGGGGAACACGGCGGAGCTGTTCATAATCCGAACTCCGGGTATTGCTGTTTGAAAAGGTGATCACGACCGGGGATCCGGTGGTAGTTCCATTCACGACACCGGATATCTCCGGGATATCCGTCTCCACACGCTGAGTTCCAATACCTTCGGATGGTTTCCTGAGTGCAAGATCAGCCGTGATGAGATCCTCATTCACGGGAAAACCGGGAGGAATCCCGTCAATGATACAACCGATACGGCTGTCATGACTCGCCCCGAACAACGTGAGTGTTAGCGCTTCTCCAATTCGATTCATTCTTCCCTCATATCTGCACCGAGTCTCTGCATATCTCTGACAAAACCCGGGTAAGACACTGCACAGCAGCCGGCATCGTCGATGATGGTCTGACCATCTGCGATAAGTCCGGCGACCGCTGCAGCCATCATTATACGGTGGTCGCCAAAGGTAGTAACATTTGTCCCGGAAAGGTCAGCCTGACCCGTAATAATGCATCCGTCTTCGGTCTCTTGGATGTCAGCACCCATAGACCTGAGGAAACGGGCGGTGGACATGATCCGGTCGCTTTCCTTGAATCTGAGATGGGCCGCTCCGTATAATCTGCTGGTACCGTTTGCCTGACTTGCGAGGACCGCGATGATGGAAAACAGATCGGGGGCGTTCGCGAGATCGATGTCTGCTGACGTCAAGTCCGCTTTTCTGACCGTGACCTTTTCACCATCACGAATGACCACTGCCCCGAATGTTTCAAGAATAGAGATCACGACCTGATCACCCTGCGGATCGGCCGGGTCGAGTCCGGAAACGGTGATTTCGCCGGTGAGTGCCGCCGCCGCAAACAGAAATGCGGCCGATGAGTAGTCGCCCCCAACCTGAACATCCACCGGAGAAAAGACCTGACCGGAACGGACAAGATACCCGTCATCGGTTGTCTCGACCGAGACACCGTGCTTTTTCATGGCAGAAATCGTCATGTTCACGTAGGGTTTTGAAGTGAGGGAGGTAGTCAGATGGATGTTTGTATCTGTTTTACCAAGCGGAGCAGATATCAGCAGGGCAGAGATAAATTGAGAACTGACATCTCCGCGAATATGCACCTCGCCGCCGGACGCCGGTCCCGTAATGGTGAACGGAGCACAGCCATTTTCGGAAGTTACCCCGGCTCCGAGCTCTGAGAGGGCATCAAGCAGCGGCTTCATCGGACGGGAACACAGCGAAGAGTCGCCGGTGAATCCGGTCGTTCCCTCCAGATGCGATGCGATACCAGCAAGCATTCGGATGGATGTTCCCGAGTTTTTGCAGTTTATCACAGTGCCTTTGGGGAGCGGGACGTGCAGATCACCACCCATAATCGTGATTCTGTCATCTGATATGCAGACGTTTGCTCCAAGGGCTTGGACCGCATCAAGGGTCGCAAGAGTGTCTTCTCCCAGAAGAGGAGAAAGAACAACAGACTTTCCTTTCGAAAGACCCGCAAGGAGAAATGCACGGTGCGTATGACTTTTAGAGGGAGGAGCACAGACCTGTCCCGAGATCCGTGATGAGGATACGATAAGTTTCATTTCACACCCCGTTCCTGATATTCGCGATAAGGATATCCTCCCGTCCGAACCGGTCAAGAAACTCTTCAAGCCCGTCCGTTGGAACAAGGATCCCGGTGGCGGGACCAGTTCCGGAAAGTCCGGCGGCAACTGCCCCGCAGGAGAGGGCCTTGTCCGCGATCTCCGGAGTAATACCGATCGCTTCACAGGTACATCTTCCATTTACATACATCGCTGAAAAAACATCTCCTTCGACCGCCATATCGTAAGCGGCTGAAACCATTTCACACATTTCACGCATCTTCTCGCTCGGAAATGCGGATTTCCGAATCTGGAACGGCGGGATATGGATCACGGCCGTGTAGCCTGCGGGCATCGGGCGGCGGAGCAGAAGTTCGCGTTTCAGATTGTCGGTGAATACAAGACCGCCGAGCTGACAGGCGCAGGCATCATCAAATGCCCCGGTTATACTAACACCCGCCTTTATTGCGGCCGTAGCGCCGATTCTGCCGATCTCCAACGGATCGATACGAACACCGAGAGCCGCGGTGGTGGCCGAAATAATAGCATTCGCTGCGGAACTGCTGCTTTTCAGGCCCTGAGATATGGGAATATTCGAGGTGGTCCTAATCACCGCACCGTTCATTCCCGCGTCGGGATACCGCTGAAGTACCTCCTCAACGGAGAAACGGGCGAGGGAGACAGACTCGGTTGGGTGACCGTCGATCTCAACGGAAAACTCTTTTTCCGGAATGAGCTGGACGGTCGCCTCGGTTTTGAGATCGATTCCAAAGGCCCCCCCTTTTCCGGTAGAGATCGCATTGATTACCGAGAGAGCACCGTAGGACACGCCTTTCCCGATCATGCCGCCCTCGCTTCGAATGCTTTTCTCATCACATCCCGGTCAGGGATGATCCCCGTCCAGAGGGTGAATGATGCGGCGGCCTGTTCGATCAGCATGGTTTTTCCATTGATGCATGCCCGCACACCAGCTGCTTTTGCAGCAGCAAGGAGCGGAGTAATTTCCGGATCATAAATCATGTCCATGACGACAGTATCCTTGGTGAATACGGTATTCGGAACTGGAGAATGATTCTCAAACCCGCTCATGCCTGCCGGGGTTGCATTGAGAATGATCGTGTAATCAGGAGATAGCTCCCCCATTCTCACGACACGGGCACCAAACCTGCGGGCAAGTGTTTCTGCCCGGGAATGGGTCCTGTTAGTGATCGAAAGATGAGCTCCGGCAGCTTTGAGATACGCGGCGGCGGCCTTCGCTGCCCCTCCGGCTCCAATAATGAGTACCTCGGCACCCTTTGGATCCGCATCCACCGAAGCAAGCGACGCGGCGATTCCCAGGATGTCGGTATTATATCCCTCAAGACCGGCGGGAGAGTTTCGGATAGTATTCACTGCCCCGGCGGACTCCGCAAGAGGGTCGACCCTATTCAGAAAAGGGATAACAGATTCTTTATGGGGTATGGTTACATTCATGCCGGTGATCCGATATTTTTTGATAACATCCGGGATAAGGTGCAGCTCCTCCGGAGCTGACGGGATCTTCACATACCTGCCGGGGATCTTCGCAGCTTTGAATGCTGCGTTGTGAATTTCAGGTGAGGATGTGTGTGTCAAGGGGTATCCGATTACAGCAGTGATTAGCGGATTGGTGCCAACCCTGACAGACTCCTCTAACGTAATCTGACCCGGAGCTGATGCCAGTTCCAGTCTTAAAGCACAGTAGTTGAGCATTGAACCAAGATCAGATGACCGGAGACGCGTGATCTCTCCGGCAGCTCCCATGCCTATGAGGATAAATGGAGATTCCGTTTCTCTAAGAAAGGACGCGGCGGTCCAGACTGTAAGCAGATCGGCCGGTCCCCTCACCATGAATGCGGCTTTGGGGATCCCTGAAGAGTGGAGATCTTTGAAGATAGTGAGGATTTCATCCGCAGCGGGAGTTTTTTCAAAGTCATGATACGAACAGATGACCTGTTCTTTTGGAAACTGATTTCTCAGGACCGAATCTGATTCTATGTCGATGTACTTCGCACCCGACGCGAGAGCACGGAGGAAAATCTCCTTTCGCTCTTCGTCCAAAGGGGACCTGAGTGTGGCTACTGACGGGATCCCACACGCAAGAAAGGAGAGATCTCCCGGTATGACCGAGAAGGCATCAAGCCGGAATTCAAGAGCCTGCGCTCCTTTCAAGATCGCTTCTTCTACGAGGATCCGCGCTTCCTCTTCATCTTTCGCCACAATAACGGCACAATTCGCAGTCATTTTTCGCAGATCGTTTCCGCCATCGTATGTCCGAAGTGGCGGCCGCCGCTTTCAAGTCTGACATAGACCTGATCTCCAATCGAGAGATCAGAGACGGAAACCGCTCCCAAGGGCGTTCCAAGGCGTATGGTCTCGGCATTCTGCAGGACGACAGAGTAATTCTTTCCACCGGCATTTACCTCGATATAGAGCATAGGGCGGACCTCGATTTTGACTCTGCCGACATTCACGGTCCGCAGGCTCCCGTCAGGCATGCGGGAAAGCAGTTCATTCCCGCTGGATATCTCAGAGAGATATTTTGTCGTACCGTCTGGACAGAGAATGTATGAATGGACGGCCCCGGCGTTCACCCGGAAAGGACGCGAGTTCACGTACTCGCTTTCAAAACTTTCCGAGCAGACGAGGAAGAGACAGGAAGACTGAGAACCGATCAGCATACCTTCGCCCTGCTCAAGAAGCGAGCATGTATCGATACAAACCCGGTCCCCTAAAGAAAGGGTAGATATCCGGGTGATCACGGCAGTTTCCAGCTCGACTATGGGGTATTCAGCATTTCTTATCCCGGAAAATGCGGCGAGGTCGGCAGGCCCGTCCGGCGTGATGACGATACCATCAGAGCCCACCTCCATTGTTTGGAAAGCGAGACGAGCTTCTTCAGGGGTCTTCACGCAAATATATACACTCGTCTCGGCATTCTGGAACCTGGAGATGAGATTTTCTAGAGGGATGACCTTCCAGTTTTCGGGGGAGATGATCAGATTTGGAACGGCATTCTTCAGGCTGTACGCCTCCTCCATCTCCTCAGCACCAGTTAGATTCAGGAGAATCCCTATCCGTTCACCGGAATACATGAGATTTTTGCCATCGGCTAGTATTGCAGTATATCTGCCGAGGTGGCTCAGTGCCTCATCTTCAGGTTTCAGGATGATATGGGTATACCCTGATTCCAGAGCTGAGGCGACGACGGCTTTTCGTTCGTCATAGGTCGGCAGATGGTCGGCACGGATCAGGATTGGAGGTAGTTGAACGGTCATTTATTTCACCGGGTGAGGTGTTTTGCTGCTTCTTCCACGGATGCGTCCCTTAACACGATATCGGTGACGGCCGAGGTAATACCAATGATATCATTGTGCTGGAAGATGTTTCTTCCGATTGAGACCCCTTTTCCTCCTGCATCGAGGGAGTCACGAACCATTTGAAGCATCTCCATATCAGATCCCATCTTCGGACCCCCGGCGATGACGACCGGGATCTGGGCTCCACGGACCACTTCGCGGAACGTATCGATATCTCCAGTGTAACTGGTTTTTACGATATCAGCACCGAGTTCAGCGGCCACCCGGGCGCAGGTTTTGAGGGCATCCACGTCAAATGAGTCTTTGATGTTTTTGCCGCGGGGGTAGACCATCGCAAGGAGCGGCATTCCCCACTGCTGGCATTTGCGGGAGATCTCACCTGCATTACAGATCATTTCGGGTTCGGTATCGGCTCCCAGATTGATATGAATGGATACGGCGTCCGCTCCAAGCGTTATTGCCTCCTCAACGGTCGTAACGATCACTTTCGAGTTGGGATCGGTTCCAAGACCGGTCCCGGCGGAAAGATGGACGATCAAACCGATATCTTTTCCGGACGTTCTGTGCCCGAAGGGGACCATCCCTTTGTGCATGAGAACGGCCGTGGCTCCGCCGATCGAGATTTTATTTATGGTGTCACGCATGTCGGTGAGCCCAGGTATTGGCCCCATCGAAATGCCGTGATCCAATGGTACAATGACGGCACGACCGGAATTCCGGTCTATGACCCGTTCCATACGGATATTTTTTCCAAACATGTGTGCTAATGATTAGCACGGTGACAACATCAATCTTCTGGATAAAGCAAGACAGGTCAAAATATGATCTTTCTCTTCGGATAATCTTTGTTATTTATATAATAATAACTACATTTGGTGTATTTTTTATTTCATATCACCATCTCAAAATAAAATATTTTGGGGACACGGAACCCATAAAGAAAATTATCCAGTGTGAAACCCAGACTAACGCAGAAAATATGAATGCAGAAATAAAAAGATGAGGAGAGTCAGAGATGTTACTTTTCTCCCCTTCCAAGTTCCCTGTGGGCTTTACCGAGATGCTGGGCGCCAAGTGCTCCAAGCAGTGATAACTCACCTGCAAGAACACCGGCTGCCACGATTTCGGCAAATGCTTTCGCATTATCTCCCGGATTTTCCGCTCCGCCGGCCACGCCGAGCATGGCAAGACTTGCATTCTGAGTAGCGATACTGGTCCCCCCCCCAATTGTTCCAACCTGAAGAGAGGGGAGTGTAACCGAAACATATACTCCACCTTCGACCATATCCACGGTCGTGATCGCATTACTTCCCTCGACCACGTGGGCCGGGTCCTGACCGCAGGCGATGAACATGGCGGCGATAACATTCGCAGCATGAGCATTGAATCCCAAAGAGGCAGCACGGGCAGATCCAGTCAGATTTTTCCGGGTATTGACATCGGCAAGGGTAGCTGAGTTGGTCTTAAAAATCGTGGATACAAGTTCATCCGAGAGAAAAACCCCGGCAGAGATCGTCTTTCCCCGACCCTCAATGATGTTGATCGCCGAGGGTTTTTTGTCGCAGCACATGTTTCCGGAAACGGCGATAAGTTTTGCCTTCGTCTCTTCCTCAATCAGGTGAGCCGCAGCTTCAGAGGCAATAGTAACCATGTTCATGCCCATTGCATCCTTCGTGTCGAACTCAAAACGGATAAAAACGCTCGTACCTGCCGTATACGTAGTAAGTCCTATCAGTTCGCCGTGGTTTGTGGTTTCTTCGGCGGCGACTTTCAAAAGAAGGAGATTGTCTTCGGCCCATCGAGCGACCTCGGCTGCGTGGGCCACGCTCTTAGCCGAAAAAACGGGAGCACGCGTCATTCCATCTCTGAGAATACGTACCTCTGCACCTCCTGCTTTGGTGATAGCTCCGCACCCTCTATTGATCGAGGCGACAAGAGCACCTTCGGTCGTCGCAAGCGGGAGCCAGTAATTTCCATTCGCATACTCGCCCTTGACAGATATAGGTCCGGCCACTCCAAGCGGGATCTGAACACAGCCGATCATATTCTCGATATTTCGGGTTACAACGCGATCAATGGGTATCGTATAGGTCCCGACAGCGGAAAGATCCGCGCCGGTCTCTTCTTCGATATATTTACGGCGAAGAGATACGGCATCATCTGCCGGCATACTCTTTTCCAACGCGTAAAGTTTCAGATCCCCGGAACGGATCTTTGCGAGATACTCATCCATAATTATACAATAGTTCGGAAGGGACTAATACATTTTTCTGTCAAACAGGCAAATAGTATTCAGGCATATGCAGAAATACGCTCACATTCTGGACCTTGTCAGAGAGAGGAATCCCCTTGTGCATCAGATCACCAATTACGTTACGGTAAATGATTGCGCAAATATGACAATCTGTTTCGGGGCATCCCCAGTGATGTCGCACGCACCTGAGGATGTAGTAGATATGATAAAAATAGCGAGCGTTCTCGTGCTGAATATCGGAACTCTTGACGAAAAACAGATAGAAGGAATGCTTACTGCAGCAAACGGAGCAAAAAAATACGGTATTCCCATCGTTCTTGATCCCGTAGGAGCAGGGGCGACCCCATACCGCACACAAACCGCGGAGAGGTTTATGAACGAATTTCCCATCTCCGTCGTGAAAGGGAACGCAGGAGAGATCGGGACCCTCGCCGGCGTCTCGGCAACAGTGCGGGGAGTGGACTCCGGGAATATATCAGGAGAGCCGAAGGAAATCGCACGCAGTTTCGCAAAAGAATATGGATGTACTGTCGTTATGAGCGGAGCAGAGGATATCGTAAGTGACGGAAAACGTGTCGTCGGCATTGTAAACGGCGTGCCAATGATGGGGAAAATCTCCGGGACCGGTTGTATGGCGAGCGCAGTCTGCGGCGCCTGCACTGCAGTTTCGAACCCGGCAGACGGCTGCATCGCCGCGATGACTGCGCTCGGCATCGCCGGCGAAGAAGCGGCAAAAACTGCAAAAGGTCCGGGATCATTTAAGCCGGCATTTTTCGATGCAGTAGCTTCACTTACAAACGAACAGTTTATCAAATCTGCGAGGATCTCTGAGTATCAATGAAGTATGATCTCTATGTGGTAACCGACGAGGAACTCTCAAACGGCCATTCCCATGCAGAGATAGCAAAGCTCGCAACCAAAGGAGGGGCAGACATTATTCAGCTCCGCGATAAGAAGATGGACTCGGCATCTCTCTTTGCCGAAGCAGTGAAGATTCGCGAGATCACGAAAGACAAAGCCCTTTTCATAGTAAATGACCGGGTCGATATTGCTCTCACGTCGAAAGCGGATGGAGTTCACCTGGGTCAGAGCGACCTGCCGGTAGAAGTCGTAAGACGCCTTGTTCCAGATGATTTCATCATCGGCATCTCCATCAGTTCTGTCGAAGAGGCATTAATAGGGGTCCGGGACGGAGCGGATTATGTGGCAGTAAGTCCGGTTTTTTCGACCATCTCAAAACCAGACGCCGGTGAAGGCTGCGGACTTGCCTGTATCTCTGCAGTAAGAAAGGCTGTCCCAAAAGAGATCCCCGTGGTCGGTATTGGAGGCATCAACAGTGAAAATCTCTGCGAGGTCATCACGGCAGGTTTAGACGGGATCTGTGTCATCTCCGCAGTGGTAAGTGCCCCCGATATAAAAAAAGCCGCGGAAGATCTGCGTGAAAAGATCCGGAACGTAAAAAATGAGTGAAAAAATCATGCAGTGGTGCGTGCGTATCCCCGTTCTGGAAGGAGAAGAGGGACGCAGAAAACTGATTGCCGAAGGAAAAGTCGATCGAAGCCTTCGACCATACGTCGAAGAAGGATATCTGCTAATCCCCGTTCTCGAAGAGACCGGTCTTCAGGCAGAATTTTCCACAACAAGCCCCCGCGAGGAGCTGCCCCGTCATGAACAGATCGGCGGGATCGTAGTTCTTCAGGAAGAAGATACCGTCGGAGCCGCGAAGATCCTTGCTGCGCGGCCTTCGGCCCACACAGCCCTTTTTGCCACCTCACCGGTCGAAGGTGAATTTAGAACAAAAACGTTCAGAGTTCTTGCAGGAGAAAATACAACCGAGACGTTGTATCATGAATATGGTCATAGAATGATCATCGATCTAACCGCGGCATATTTTTCGGCACGACTCTCAAATGAACGCCAGAGAATTCTTTCATCCATGAAAGAGGGAGAGAGAGTTCTTGATATGTTCGCCGGGGTCGGTCCGTTTCCAGTGATGCTGAGCGGAAAGGCGAAGCTTGTTGTTGCAAACGACATAAACCCATCCGCAGTTTACCTTCTTCAAAAAAACATCCGGCTAAACCATTTGCATAACGTAGTACCCATTCTCGGAGATGCGATGAATCTTCCGTATATGCTCGATTCGATGAAGTTTGACCGCATAATCATGAATTTACCATTCGCAGCATACGGATTTTTAGCCGGAGCTGCAAAACTTGCGGCTAAAGGCGCAGTCATCCATCTCTACTCACTTGTCGAGAAAGAGGGAGAACACAATGAAGATATTCTCCGTGCTTTTCCGAAGGCGAAAATCACCGAACGATTTCTTCGTTCCTATTCGCCAACAAGCTGGCATGCTGTGTATGATATAGAGGTCGGCGATGAAATGTAAGATCTGCGGTACCGGAAGTTTTGCGGATCTGAAATGTGCCGTTGACGCTGGAACGGATGCAGTCGGATTTCTGATGGGGATTACCCACGTAACCCAGGATACCGTAACCCCCGAAGAAGCGGCAGCAATGATCAGAACACTCCCTCCGTTCATCGAACCGGTTGCAGTAACTCATTTGCAGGATGCACGCTCCATAATCGATATCATCCAGCGATCCAGATGTACCACAGTCCAGATCCAGAACACGATATCTCTGGAAGATATTACAATGATCCGGGATGCTTTGCCGTATATTCGTATCCTGAAAGCAGTGCATGTAATGGATGCATCAGCCCTAAATACAGCCCAAGAGGTGGCTGCCTATGCTGATGCAATTATTCTGGATACACGAACCCCTGAGCGGCTCGGCGGGACCGGACTTACCCATGACTGGACTATCAGTGCGAAAATCGTAAAGTCTGTTGGGATCCCCGTGATCCTGGCAGGCGGTCTCACTCCGGAGAATGTGGCCGCAGCAATCCGTCAGGTTCACCCTTACGCAGTGGATGTCCACACCGGCGTAAAGAAAAATGATGTCAGGGATGCCCTTAAGACAAAAGCATTTGTTGAGGCAGCCCATACGACGATCTGAATCATACAATCTTTTTTTCCAAAAAATTAGACTTCAATCACTGTCTGCGGACAGGTTTTGAAGTGATTTGCATATCCGGTCATGTCGAGCAAACCATGACCTGAAAGATTGAATACGATTGTCTGCTCTTCGTTCTTTTTCTTTGCCTCAAGAGCAAGGTCAACAGCAGCCCTAATTGCGTGAGAGGATTCAGGTGCAGGAATGATGCCTTCAGTTCTCGCAAAGGTAACTGCGGCCTGGAAAACCTGTTCCTGTGTATAGGATACAGCATTGATGGTCTTGTTGTCATACAATCTTGAGACAAGCGGATTCATGCCATGATACCGGAGACCGCCTGCATGAACGGCATTCGGGGTAAAGTCATGCCCGAGAGTATGCATTTTGAACATTGGGGTTATACATCCTGAATCGCCAAAATCATACCGGTACTCTCCTTTTGTAAGAGAGGGCACCTCGGCCGGCTCGACTGCGAGGAAATTTGTATCAACTTTCCCATGGAGTTTCTTATGGATCATCGGAAATGCAAACCCTGCGAAGTTACTTCCTCCGCCTATGCATGCGATCATGTGATCGGGTGTGACATCAATTTCATTCAGCTGAGCAATCAGTTCCTGGCCGATAACAGTCTGATGCATACATACGTGATTGGCGACACTACCCAGACTGTACTTTGTTTTTCCAGTCGGATCTTTAACAGCCATTTCCACTGCTTCAGTGATGGCAGTTCCAAGGGTTCCACCGTAGGATGGATCTTTTGCCAGAACAGATTTTCCGTACTCGGTGATCGAACTCGGTGACGGATAGACAGTCCCCCCATAGGTTTCCATGATATATCTGCGGAACGGTTTCTGCTCGAAACTCACTTTGACCATGAAAACAATCAGATCGAGATCAAAGTAGTTGCAGGAGAGAGAAAGGGCAGACCCCCACTGGCCCGCTCCGGTTTCAGTGGTCAGATGTTCGGTTCCGTCACGTTTATTGTAATATGCCTGAGCAATAGCACTGTTCAGTTTGTGGCTGCCGGTTGGGCTGACATCTTCGCGTTTGAAGTAGATCTTAGCGGGAGTTTTTAGATACAGCTCAAGATGATATGCACGCTGAAGCGGCGTGACGCGACCAAACTGTGCATATGCTTCTCTGACGACCTCGGGGATATCAATGAACCGATGAGTCGTGTCGAGTTCCTGCTCGACCGATGTTTTACAAAACACGGGTGCAAGATCTTCGTGGGTCACAGGTTTCATTGTCCCCGGATTAAGAATGTCCGGGGAACCAATATCAACAGCGATATTATACCATTTTTTGGGGATATCATCCACTGTAAGGGTCGTACGACCATCTTTAGGGAACATATATACAAGTGGCACCCAATCGTATTTAATATATGTGCAACATTAACCATATAATTACAATGATGAACACATATGAACATTTTAAAGAGTGCAAGAGGAGGGATCCGCGCAGATATATTTCATGAAAAAATACGATTCGAAGTTTCAGATATTATACACTAGTGAGATCTCGTGTCCCCTTCTGTTATGATGTATGCTGGATACCTTACGGTAGCCGGATAGATCAGAACAGAAAAGGAACACAAACAAAAACACGAGAGCTTACACTCAACATAAAAAACACAAACAAAACATTTCAAAAGAATAAGGGGGGGTGCAGCGTTGACCAGTTCCCGAGAATTCGCATATCTCAGTACAATGACCGACGCAAGAGAGCTTAACTGCCGGGTTCGGAATGGGTCCGGGTGGAACCTCTCTGCTATGGCCGCAT